>JAWWOL010000411.1:0-6063 GCA_033851695.1 Frankiales bacterium | reverse complement strand
GGCTTCTTGCCGGAGCCGCTGCCGCAACCGCTCACGACCAGCCCCGCGAGGACGACCCACACGGCACGTCGGGGAACGCTACGAGAGGCGGGCATCACGTCCACATCGTAGGCAGGGCGGCTCTCCCACGCTCGCCGAGCAACAGCCTTCGGTCATCTGGGGGCATTTCTGCTGGGCCGAGGTCAGGACAGACCGGAGGCCAGCTCGCGGGAGCGGTCGCGGGCGGCTTCGAGCGCCGACAGCAGCGCAGCCCGTACACCATGCTTCTCGAGCTCGTAGATCGCCGAGATCGTCGTGCCAGCAGGCGAAGTCACCGCTTCGCGCAGCTTGACCGGGTGCTCGCCGGTGTCACGCAGCATGGTCGCCGACCCCACGGCGGTCTGCACGATCAGGTCGGCGGCGACCGCACGCGGCAGGCCGAGCAGGATGCCGGCGTCGATCATCGCCTCGACCAGGAAGAAGAAGTAGGCCGGGCCGGAGCCGGACAGCGCCGTGACCGCGTCCTGCTGCGACTCGGGGACCCGGAGGGTGCGTCCGACCGGGCGGAGCAGCTCCTCGGTGGCCGCCAGGTGCGCCTCTGACGCATGGGCGCCGGCCGACATCACCGACATTGCCTCGTCCACGAGCACCGGCGTGTTCGACATCACCCGTACGACCGCCACTCCGTCTGCGAGCCGGCGCTCGAAGAACGCGGTCGGGATGCCGGCGGCCATCGAGATCACCAGTGCGCCGGCCGGCACGGCGCCGGCGATCTCGTCGACGAGCACCGCCATGTCCTGCGGCTTGACGGCGAGGATCAGGGTCGACGCGGTCTTGGCGGCGGCGACGTTGTCGAGCACCTCGACGCCGTAGCGGTCGGCAAGGTCCGACGCCCGCTCCGGCCGGCGCGCGGTCACGATCAGGTCGGTGGCGGCGCGGCCGGAGCGCAACAGCCCCGACAGCAGCGCCTCGCCCATCTTGCCGGCACCGAGCACCGCGACCCGGCCCTGGGATCCAGCCGATGCCGTCATGACCTTGTCACCACCGATCTGAGGAAGAACAGCACGTTGGCCGGACGCTCCGCCAGCCGCCGCATGAGGTAGGCGTACCAGTCCTCCCCGTACGGGAGGTAGACCCGAACGGTAGCCCCTCCGGCCGCGAGCCGGCTCTGCTCGCGGGGGCGGATGCCGTAGAGCATCTGGTACTCGAAGCTGTCCGGCCCGCGCCGCCACCGTGCCGCCAGCGCCCCGGCGATCTCGATGAGTCGGGGGTCGTGCGTCGCCACCATCGGGTGGCCTTCGCCGGCCATCAGCACCTTGAGGCACCGAACGTAGGACCGGTCGACCTCGTGGATGTCTTGGTAGGCAACGGATGCGGGCTCGCGGTAGGCCCCCTTGCACAGCCGTACGCGACTCCCGGCGGAGGCCAGGTCGACGCAGTCCGACTCGGTGCGGCGCAGGTAGGCCTGCAGCACGGCACCGACCCACGGGAAGTCGTCGCGCAGCTCGCGCACGGCCCCGAGCGTGAGGTCGGTCGTGCTGTGGTCCTCCATGTCGATCGTGACC
Organism: Frankiales bacterium; assembly: GCA_033851695.1. GTDB lineage: Bacteria > Actinomycetota > Actinomycetes > JAWWOL01 > JAWWOL01 > JAWWOL01. Next base: position 4,519 of record JAWWOL010000411.1, on the reverse strand, counting down.
GTTGTCCCAGCAGCAGCAGCCGCCTCGCAGACGCGGCGGGCGTGGTCGAGCGACATCGAGGGATCGAGCGCCTGGCCGACAGCTGACAGCTTGAGAGAGACCTCGGCGGAGTCGGCAAGGCCCTCGTCGGCGAGCCGGCCGAGCATGGTGACGTACGCGTCGGCGGTGGCAGTGGCCTGAGCGGGCTCCACGACGTCCTCGCCGAGCCGGTCGAGGCTGACCCGCAGCCCGTCGCCGACGAGCACCTGGACGGCGGCAACCGCCGCGTCGACGGTCTCCCCCGCCACGAACCGGCGGACGACCTCACGCGAGATCGGGGCACGCGTGACGGTTCGGCGGACCAGGTCACTGCGCGAAGCGCCGAGGAGCACCTGACGCAGCACGTCGCCTCCCGTCCTGTCCGTGGGTCCATGGTCAACCCGGTCGGCCCAGGCTAGACCAGCGTTGCGCGGAACGCGCGTCTACCGTGCAGGTGACCCTGGCCTTGCCGGTGTTCCCTTACCATCGCAGGACGTCCAGCAGAAGGTTGCCGCTTCCTTGTCCTCCTCGTTCCCCCCGCAGCCCCCTCAGCCGCCGCTCCGGCCCCCGATGCGGCCCGCCTCGGACATCGTGGGCTCCGGCCCGCGCCGGCGCCGCCTGGTGCCGGTCGCCGCGCTGACGCTGCTCACGCTGGTGGTCGTCGCGTACGCGGCCGGCGTGCTGCTCACCCGCGGCAAGATCCCGCGGGGCACGACGATCGGCGGCGTCAACGTCGGCGGCAAGACAGCGGCCCAGGCCAAGGCCGTGCTGCACACCGCGCTGGACGCCAAGGCCACCGCAGGGATCCCAGTCACGGCCGCCGACGTCGCCACGACGATCGACCCCGCCCAGAACGGGATGACGGTCGACATCGCCAAGTCCGTCGACGCACTGGGCACCAGCTCGATGGGCCCCTCGTCGATCCTGAACGGCTTGCGCAAGGGCACGGCGCACCCGCTGGTCATCGCGGTCGACCAGGCGGCGTTGACCAAGGCCGTCGCCGGCATCGCGGCCAAGGTCGACCGGGCCATGAGCGAAGGCAGCATCCACTACAAGGGCGTGACGCCGGTCGCGGCCATGCCGGTCGTCGGCCGCACCCTCGACCAGCCACACGCCGTCTCCGCCATCGAGACCCGGTTCCGGTCGCTCACCGGCAGCACCACGCCGATCGCACTGACCGTCGCGCTCACCCAGCCCAAGACCAGCCAGCAGCAGCTCGAGACCGCCCTGACCACGCTCGCGGCGCCGGCCGTCTCGGGCCCGCTGCACCTGTCCTACGCCGGCAAGACCGTCGACGTGCCGGCGGCGACGGTCGCCGGCGTGCTGACCCTGCAGGCCGGTGCTGACGGTGCCGTCCAGATCACCGCGGACCAGGCCAAGGTGTCGGCGGCCTTCCTCCCCCTGCTCGGCACCATCCCGACGGTGACGCCGACCGATGCCAAGATCAGCCTGGTCAACGGCAGGCCGCACATCACCCCGTCGGTCAGCGCGACGACACCCGACCCGGTGGGACTCACCCGAGCCGTGCCCAAGGCCGTCGTCGACCCGGCGCGGCTCCTCGTGGTGCCGGGAAAGACCACCGACCCGGCGTTCACCACGGCGGCCGCGCAGAAGCTCGGCATCACGCAGATGATCGGCACCGAGGACCCGAACGGCGGGCTCACGCCGCACCCCTGCTGCCGGCCGCGGGTGCACAACATCACCCTGATCGCCGGCATCGTGAACAACGCGCTGATCCTGCCCGGCCAGACGTTCAGCCTCAACGGCTACGTGGGCGAGCGCACCGCCGCGCGGGGTTTCGTACCGGCTCCCGAGATCTCCGGCGGCGCCGAGAAGCAGGCGATCGGTGGCGGCGTCAGCCAGTTCGCGACGACGATGTTCAACGCCGCCTACTTCAGCGGCATGAAGATCATCGAGCACCATCCGCACAGCTTCTGGATCAGCCGCTACCCACCCGGTCGCGAGGCCACCGTGTCCTGGGGCGGCCCTGACCTCAAGTGGCAGAACAACTCCCCGTACGGGATCCTGGTGCAGGCGTGGGACGACGGCACCGCGACCCACGTGCGGTTCTGGAGCACCCCGTACTGGGACGTGAAGTACGGCTCCAGCAAGCAGACCAACGTCACGCAGCCGGCGACGACGTACGAGACCCCGGACGAGCTGTCCGGCAAGCAGGTCTGCGTCTCGACGGTGGCCGAGACCGGCTTCGACATCACGATCTACCGGACCCTGAGCCACGCCGGCGTCACCCAGCCGCAGGAGTCGTGGTTCCACCGCTACGTGCCGCAGCCGCTGCACATCTGCAAGCCCAACCCGACCGCAACGCCGTCGCCGGGAGCCAGCGGGTCACCGACGCCGACGAAGCCGGGGACCCCGACCCCCAAACCGGGAACCTCGACGACACCGGCCACGACCCCGACCAAGAAGCCGACGCCCACCCCGACGCCCAAGCCGTAGCAGGGCCCGGCTCAGGCCGAGTGGCGTTGCTCTGCGGCCGGATCGGCCTGCTGGCCGAGGTGCCGCCGGGTGAAGGCCAGCGCCTCGACGAGGTCGGCCTCGCGCTCGGCCCGGTCCTGGGCCCGTCTGGTGTTGATCTCGACCACGACGACCCCGTCGTACGAGGTGCTGCGCAGTCGTTCGAGCAACGCGGCACAGGGCTGGCCGCCGCGGCCGGGGACGAGGTGCTCGTCCTTGGCGGTGCCGATCCCGTCGGCCAGGTGCAGGTGGGCGAGCCGGTCGCCGAGGGCGTCGGCCATCTCGAGCGCGTCGCTGCCGGAGACCGCCGTGTGCGACAGGTCGAGGGTGACGTGGCCGTAGTCGTGCTCGACGGTCGACCAGTCGGGGGCGTACGGGACCACCTCGCGACCGCGGGCCCGCAGCGGGAACATGTTCTCGACCGCGAAGAGCACCTCGGTCTCCTCGGACATCTTGGCCACACCGGTGACGAAGTCGCGCGCGTAGTCCCGCTGCCAGCGGAACGGCGGGTGCACGACCACCGTACGGGCGCCGACCGTCTCGGCGCAGCGCCGAGCCTTCTGCAGCTTGGCCCACGGGTCGAGGCCCCAGACCCGCTGGGTGATCAGCAGGCAGGGCGCGTGCACGGCGAGCACCGGCACCCCGTGATGATCGCTGAGCCGGCGGATGGCGGTGATGTCCTGGCTGACCACGTCGGTCCAGACCATGACCTCGACACCGTCGTAGCCCAGCCGGCCGGCCATCTCGAACGCCGTCGCCGTCGACTCCGGATAGACCGATGCCGTCGACAGCGCGACCGGGATCCGGGACCCACCGACGCTGGTGTTCACGACTCCACGGTAGCCCGGCTAGGCTCGGCGGCATGCCTGAGGTTGATCTGGACTTTGCGCGCGAGTGGGTGGAGTTCGTCGATCCGGAGGACCCGGACGGGCTCTACCGCATCGACCTCACCTGGTTGTGCTCCACCTGGACCTGCATCTTCGGCGCCGGTTGCTGCGGCATCGTCGAGGGCCGCGACGACGACGGCTGCTGCTCGCACGGCGCCTACTTCTCGGACAAGGCCGACGAACGCCGTACGAAGGCTGCCGCACGTGAGCTGGGTCCCGAGGACTGGCAGTTCTGGCGCAAGGGGGCCAAGGGCGTCATCGCCACGGTGGACGAGGTCGACGACGAGGGCGTCCGCAAGCGCAAGACAGCGCAGGTCGACGGTGCCTGCGTCTTCCTCAACCGGCCGGGGTTCCCCGGCGGCGAGGGCTGCGCGCTGCACGGCCATGCCCTGCGCACCGGGCGGCACCCGCTCGAGCTCAAGCCCGACGTGTGCTGGCAGCTGCCGCTGCGCCGGGCGTTCGACTGGCGCGACCGGCCGGACGGCACCAAGGTGATGGTCACGACGATCACGGAGTACGACCGCCGGGGGTGGGGCGAGGGCGGCCACGACCTGCAGTGGTACTGCACCGGCGCCACCGAGGCGCACATCGGCAAGGAGCCGGTCTACGTCAGCAACGGCCCGGAGCTGGTCGCGATGGTCGGGCAGGCGGCCTACGACGAGATCGTCCGCTTCTGCGAGCCGCGCTGGAAGTCCCGCAACAACTGGCCGGCCCGGCACCCGGCCGACCCCGGCAAGCGCAAGCTGCTCCCGGTGATCTCGGTGACCATCGACCACTGAGCGGCGTCGGCGACGCCCAGGGTCACTGGGGCTCAGCTCGGGCGCTCACCGTCGGGAAGCGCACCCCATCCGGGCCCGGTTTCGGTGCGGACCACGACACTGATCGCCATGGATCCGCCGGCGCGTCATCGAGAGGCGGCGGGGTGCGCAGCTCGGGCGATCACTTTCGGGAAGCGCACCCCATTCCGGCCCGGTTTCGTGCGGACCGGGACAGTGATCGCCGAGGATCAGCCGGGCGGGCCTGCGGTGATCAGGGCGTAGGCCATGGCCAGCGTGTCCGTCGGCTGCAGCGCCTCGAGCCACCACGTGGCCCCTGCCTCCGCGAGCCCGGTCAGGTCGGCGGGCGTGCCGTCCTCGTGC
>JAWWOL010000367.1:0-3354 GCA_033851695.1 Frankiales bacterium | reverse complement strand
ACGTGGACGGAGGCACGCACCTCGCGGTCGCGCTCGAGGACGACCCGGGCAGCGACCTCTACGCCACCACGGGGCGGTTCTACTACTTCGGGCCGGAGGAGGTCGAGCCGCTGCCGGCCCGGCAGCCGAAGGCCGAGGCACCATGACCGGCCGGGTGCTCGTGGCGGGCATCGGCAACCTGTTCCTCTCCGACGACGGCTTCGGCAGCGAGGTCGCCCGGCGGCTGGCGGGGGATCAGCTGCCCGACGGTGTCACCGTCGTCGACTACGGGATCCGGGGGATGCACCTCGCGTACGACCTGCTCGACGGCTACGAGACGCTGGTCGTGGTCGACGCGATGCCAGGCGAGGGCAGCCCCGGGGACCTCACCCTGACCAGCGTCGGCCCCGACGACCTCGGCGACGGGGAGTACGACGCGCACGGGATGGCTCCGGTCGCCGTGCTCGCCACCCTCGGCCAGCTCGGCGGGACGCTCCCGCCGACCTACGTCGTGGGCTGCCAACCCGCCTCGGTCGAGGAGGGCATGGGGCTCTCGCCGGCCGTCGAGGCTGCCGTCAACGGCGCTGTCGTTCTCGTCCACGAACTCCTGGAAGAACATCTCACCCCGCGGAAGGACCCGCCATGAGGACCATCGGCATCATCACGACCTGCGTGCTCGCGGTGCTGGCCGCCGCCGGTGCCGTCCTGGCCGTCAGGTCGGCCCCTGACCTCCAGCGTTACCTCAAGATGCGGTCGATGTAGGCCCTGTCGTGCACGAGATGAGCTACTGCGAAGGCGTTCTCGAGGCGGTCCTGCGGCGAGCCGGAGACCGCCGGGTCGAGCGGATCGGGGTGCGGATCGGGGTGGTCCACCGCGTCGTGGCCGCCGCCTTCGAGCAGTCCTTCCAGCTCGCCGCCGCCGGTGGCCCGGCCGAGGGCGCGACGACAGAGGTCGTCGTCGTGCCGGTGCGCGGCCACTGCATGGAGTGCCGCCACGACTTCGAGGCCGCGGAGCCCACGCCGGCCTGCCCAGAGTGCGGGTCCCTCGACGTCGCAGTTGATGGCGGCGACGAGGTCATCCTCGCCTGGTTGCAGTACGCCGAGGAACCCGCGGACCTTCCCGAAGAGCTCGTACCCGCCCACACCCACGCCGGAAGGGGCTAGCCGTGTGCCTCGCCATCCCAGGTCAGATTGTCGAGTTCCTGCCGGGCAACGCCGACCAGCTCGCGCTGGTCGACGTGGTCGGCGTCAAACGCAAGATCAACGTCGGCCTCATGGAGGACGTCCGGCTCGACGTGGGTGACTACGTACTCATCCATGTCGGCTTCGCCATGTCGAAGGTGGACGAGAAGGAGGCAGCAGAGGCCTTGTCGATGCTGGAGATGATGGGCCAGGCCTTCACCGACGAGCTCCAGGCCGTGGCCGAGTCGAGCATCGAGTGAGCGGCCTCGACCTCACCGGACTGACGGGGACCCAGGGGCAGGTGTGCTCGGCCGAGCCGGGCTGCCTCACCTGCGGGGACGTCGCGGTGGCGCTGACCGTCCATGCGCTCGACGGTGCCGACGCCGTGTGCCGGGACGAAGCCGGCCGCGAGGAGCTGGTTGCGCTCGAGCTGGTCGGCGACGTCGCGCCGGGCGACCGGTTGCTCGTACACGCCGGGGTTGCCCTGGAACTGCTGACGTCTGCAACGACAGGACGGTGAACAGATGACTGGCATGAAGTTCATCGACGAGTTCCGGAACCCCGAGCTGGCCGAGATGCTGGGCCGCGAGATCGCGACGCTGGTCGAGCCCGGCCGGCACTACAAGGTCATGGAGATCTGCGGAGGGCACACCCATACCATCTACCGGTACGGGGTCCAGGACTACCTGCCGGAGGCGATCGAGCTGGTCCACGGACCGGGCTGCCCGGTGTGCGTCATCCCGATGGGACGCGTCGACGACGGCATTGCGATCGCCGAGCGCGACGGGGTCATCCTGACCTGCTTCGGCGACATGATGCGGGTGCCCGGAGGACGCGGCTCGTTCCTCGAGGCCAACGCCCGCGGCGCCGACATCCGGATGGTCTATTCACCGCTGGACGCGCTGCGGATAGCCAAGGCCAACCCGGACAAGCAGGTGGTCTTCTACGCCATCGGGTTCGAGACCACCGCCCCGTCGACGGCGCTGACCATCCTGCGGGCGGCGAAGGACGGGGTCGAGAACTTCTCGGTCTTCTGCAACCACATCACCATCACCCCTGCGATCAAAGCGATCCTGGACTCGCCGGACCTGCAGCTCGAGGCCTTCATCGGCCCGGGCCACGTCTCCACGGTGATCGGCTGCGAGCCGTACGAGTGGATCTCCCGGGACTACGGGCTGCCGCTGGTGTGCGCGGGCTTCGAGCCGTTGGACCTGTTGCAGTCGATCTACATGATCATGAAGCAGTTCGCCGAGGGTCGCTGCGAGGTCGAGAACCAGTACACCCGCGTGGTTCCCTACCAGGGCAACCCGGTGGCGCTGGCGGTGATGGCCGACGTCTTCACGCCCAGGCCGTTCTTCGAGTGGCGTGGCCTCGGGTCGATCCCGGACTCGGCCCTGCAGATCGCGCCGAAGTATGCCGGGTTCGACGCCGAGCTGCGGTTCGAGGTCCCCGGTGTCCGGGTCGAGGACCCCAAGGCCTGTCAGTGCGGTGAGGTGCTCCGGGGCGTGCTGAAGCCTTGGGAATGCAAGGTTTTCGGCACGGCCTGCACCCCGGAGATGCCCATCGGCACCTGCATGGTCTCCTCGGAGGGGGCCTGCGCCGCCTACTACAACTACGGCCAGTACGCGAAGCAGCGGCTCACCCTCGAAGTCCTGAGATGACGGAGATGCGCGATGACCCAGCACACTGAAGAAGCGGTCGGCGCACGCATCGAGGCCATGCGTCGGCGCCCGCAGCGCTTCAAGGACGACCGGGTCACCATGGCTCACGGGGCGGGCGGCAAGGCCAGCCGGGCCCTTGTCGAGGGGTTGGTGGTGCCGTTGCTGGCCAACCCGGCGCTGGAGGCGCTGTCCGACGCCGCGCTGGTGATGGTCGGGACCTCCCGGCTGGCCATGACGACGGATGCCTTCGTCGTACGGCCGATCCGCTTTCCCGGTGGATCGATCGGTGAGCTTGCGGTCAACGGGACGGTCAACGACCTGGCGGTGTCGGGCGCCCGGCCGGTGGCCCTGTCGGCCGCGCTCGTGCTGGAGGAGGGCTTGTCGGCCGCCGCCCTCGAGGCCGAGGTCGCGGCGATGGCCGCAGCCGCAACCGCCGCCGGCGTGCCCGTGGTGACCGGGGACACCAAGGTGGTCGAACGCGGGAAGTGCGACGAGCTCTACGTCGTCACGACGGGGATCGGGCTGGTGGCCGA
>JAWWOL010000340.1:0-2594 GCA_033851695.1 Frankiales bacterium | reverse complement strand
CGGCCCATGCCGCCGTAGGTGTCGACGATGATCTTGCGGCCGGTGAGGCCGGTGTCGCCCATCGGGCCGCCGATCTCGAAGCGGCCGGTCGGGTTGACGTAGACCTTGTAGTCGGAGGTGTCGATGTCGAGCAGGGCGACCTCGGGCTCGATCACGTGCTCGATGATGTCCGGGGTCAGCAGCGTGTCGATGTCGATGTCGGCGGCGTGCTGGGTCGAGAGGACCACGGTGTCGAGGCGGACCGGCTTGCCGTCGACGTACTCGATGGTGACCTGGGTCTTGCCGTCGGGACGCAGGTAGGGCACGGTGCCCTGCTTGCGGACGGCGGTCAGCCGGCGGGACAGCCGGTGGGCCAGCGCGATCGGCAGCGGCATGAGCTCAGGCGTCTCGTTGACCGCGAAGCCGAACATCATGCCCTGGTCGCCGGCGCCCTGACGGTCGAGCTCGTCCTCGTCGGAGGCGTCGCGACGGGTCTCCTCGGCGTTGTCGACGCCCTGAGCGATGTCCGGCGACTGGCCGTGGATCGACAGGGACACGCCGCAGGAGGCGCCGTCGAAGCCCTTCTTGGACGAGTCGTAGCCGATCTCGAGCACGCGCTCACGGGCGATCGACTCGATGTCGACGTAGGCGGTCGTGGTGACCTCACCGGCGACGTGGATCTGGCCGGTGGTGATCAGCGTCTCGACGGCGACCCGGCTCTTGGGGTCCTCCTTGAGCAGGGCGTCGAGGATGGAGTCGGAGATCGCGTCAGCGATCTTGTCCGGGTGACCCTCGGTGACGGACTCGCTGGTGAACAGGTGACGCGACAACGGGACTCCTCTGGCGGGTGCGGACAGGCGGGCCGGCATCCGGCCGGGAAAGAGCATTCAGCACGAGCGTTCCCACGACATGCGCGGGTGGAGCGGCACGGGGGCGCACTCCCGGGCTGGCCTGCAGTCTATGCCCGGCGGCAACCCCTGACGGCGCAGGGACGCTCCGCCACCCGGGCCGCGTCTCACGATCCGAGAAGTATCCGACCAGAACCGTCAGGATTGGGCGAGCAGCGCAGCGACCCGGTCCCAGACCCGGTGGGCCAGCGTCTCCTTGGGACCGTACGGGACCTCGGTGTCCGTGCCGTCCGCCCCGAGGATGGCGGCGGCGTTGTCGGGCAGGTCGAAGGCCTTGTCCTCGCCGACCTCGTTGACGACCAGCAGGTCACACCCCTTGTCGGCGAGCTTGCGCCGGCCGCGAGCGAGGATGTCGTCGGTCTCGGCGGCGAACCCGACCAGCACCGGCGCCCGGCCGGAGCGAGCTGCGACCAGCTCGGCGAGCACGTCGGGGTTGCGGACAAGGGCGAGCGGCTCGGGGTCCTCACCGGTCTTCTTGATCTTGTACGGGGCCACCGTGGCGGGTCGGAAGTCGGCCACCGCCGCGGCCATCACCACGGCGTCGGCATCGGCGGCGGCGGCCAGCACCGCGTCCCGCAGCTCGGCCGCGGTCGAGACCCGCACGAGGGTGGCACCGGCCGGGTCGGGCAGCGTGACGTTGGCAGCCACCACCGTCACCAGCGCACCGCGGCTCGCGGCAGCGGCGGCGAGCGCGTAACCCTGCCGGCCCGAGGACCGGTTGCCGAGGAAGCGGACCGGGTCCAGCGGCTCGCGAGTGCCACCAGCCGAGACGACCACGTGGCGGCCGGTGAGGTCGGCGGGCCCCGGGTGCAGCAGCAGGGCGCGGGCGGCAGCGAAGATCTCGGCGGGGTCGGGCAGCCGGCCCACTCCTGAGTCGGCGCCGGTCAGCCGGCCGGCCGCCGGTGTGAGCACGACCGCCCCTCGCGAGCGCAGCGTCGCGACATTGGCCTGGGTGGCCGGGTGCTCCCACATCTCGGTGTGCATCGCCGGGGCGTAGACCACCGGGCAGCGCGCGGTGAGCAGGGTCGCGGTGAGCAGGTCGTCGGCCCGACCGGACGCGGCCCTGGCCAGCAGGTCGGCGGTGGCCGGTGCGACCACGACCAGGTCGGCCTCGCGACCGAGGCGTACGTGGGCCACCTGGGCGACCTCGGACCAGACGGTGGTCGCCACCGGCTCGCCGGACAACGCCTCCCAGGTCGGCGCCCCGACGAAGTGCAGCGCCGCCTCGGTCGGCACGACGCGTACGCGATGGCCTGACTCGGTCAGCAGCCGGAGCAGCTCACACGCCTTGTAGGCAGCGATGCCGCCGGCCACCCCCAGGATGACCCGGGGACCACCGACGGCATCGGGCATGAAGGCTCGGGCCTACTGGTCGATCTTCTCGGAGGTGAGCAGGCCGCCGTTGATCTCGCGCATGGCGATGGACAGCGGCTTCTCGTGCACGTGGGTCTCGACCAGCGGGCCGACATACTCCAGCAGGCCCTCACCGAGCTGCGAGTAGTAGGCGTTGATCTGGCGGGCCCGCTTGGCGCTGTAGATCACCAAGGCGTACTTGGAGTCGGTGCGCTCGAGCAGCTCGTCGATCGGGGGGTTGGTGATGCCCTCGGGGGAAGCGATGGTTCCGGCCACGAAGATGTGCTCCTGCCATTGTCCAGCGTGTAGGTCGAGCGTCTAGATCTCGAGCAAGGCTACCAGTTGGCCGGCCGC
>JAWWOL010000336.1:0-6791 GCA_033851695.1 Frankiales bacterium | reverse complement strand
ACGTCTACAGGTAGCACCCATAAGGCTTTCCGGTTAGCTGCAATCCACACTGGGGGTTAACCCCCATTGGCTACGCTGACCTGAGCGTGGTGAGGCTTCTAGAGCCGACAAGCGCGCTTAGCCCAGGCTTTGTTGGCGACCCCCGTTATTCGTGCGTGCGAGGTCCGCTACTGTTCGTAAGCGCCCATATACTTTGATGAGTTAATTTGTATACGGCTCGGGATTTCGTTCGATTCAGGTCTGCCCGACCAGCGGTTTGGCGAGCACCACGAAAACCAGGTCGTCCCGTCGCGGCAGGCCGAACGCGTCGTCCCCGTACGGAAAGGGGCGAGTCTCACCGGTCTGCACGTAGCCCCGACGCACGTACCAGTCGATCAGCTCGGTCCGCTGGGCGATGACGGTCATCTCGATGGAGGTCACCGCCCACAGCTCGACCGCCCGCTGCTCCGCGCTCTCGAGCATCACCCGGCCCAGGCCGGAGCCCTGGAGGGCGGGCTCGACGGCGAACATGCCGAAGTAGGCAACAGTCCCGCGGCTCTCGATCTCACAGCACGCGACCAAGTGGTCGGCAGGGTCCACGCCGACGAGGACCTGTCCCGCGGCGCCGCCGATCTTGGCCGCCACGCCGACGACGTCGATGCGCTGCCCGTCGAGCAGGTCCGCCTCGGTGGTCCAGCCGACCCGGCTGGCCTCACCGCGATAGGCGCGCTGCACGAGGGCTGCGACGGCGGCGGCATCGGAAGGCACGGCCGTACGGACGACGACCCGGGCTGGTGACATTCGTCTTTCTTAGCGCACTATCCGTGCCCGGGACGGGATGCCGCGCGCTTGAACGTTGGCCACGGAGCCCTGCCCAGCCGGTTGTCGAACTTCCAGACGAACACCTGTCCGACGTTGAGCGCCCCGGGCTTGGTCGTGCCCGCCACCACCCAGGTCACGTTGCCGACCTGCGCCACCGTCGGCGCGGCAGCGAACCCACCGGCGTTGTGACCGTACGTGTCCAGCACCCGGATCCGGCGTAACGACGAGCCCACCTTGTCGTACACACCGACGCTGACCTCGTTGCCGACCAGGATGTCCACCTGCCCGTCGTTGTTGACGTCGGCCAGGGCGACGTTCGGCCGGTAGCCGATCGGGCAGGTGTGCCAGGAGCCGGCGAGACAGCTGCTCGCCGTGATCTTGCCGGCCCGGTTGGCCACCCGGAGTACGCCGTCGTTGGTGGTGTAGACGATGTCCTTCTTGCCGTCGCCGTCCACGTCGCCGATCGCGGGCGACGAGGAGATCTCAGCGGACTGTGGTGACGGGAAGCCCTTGACCGGGGCCCCATGTGCGGTGAAGGCGAGCAGCTTCTTGGCGCTCGAGGAGGGCATCGACCCGGTCCCGACCACGATCTCGCGCTTGCCGTTGCCGAGCAGGTCCACGATCGCCGGCGTGGACCAGACCACCTGCGGAACGAACCGCGGCCAGCCCGGCTCCCAGGCACCGTTGTGCCGGAGCACACCGACGTAGCCGCCCGGGTGCGGGTGACACGGCTGGCCGGGAACACCGGCGCAGTCGAAGCCGAAGGCGATCTCGGGCCAGCCGTCACCGTCGACGTCCGCCACCGCCGGCGAGGACCACGACGTGTCCTTGAGGAACACCGGGAAGCCAGGCAGCTCCTGGTGGCTGCCCTTGCCCGACCAGACGTGGATGTGGTGGTCCCAGCTGGTCTCGACGATGTCGAGCTTGCCGTCCCGGTTGATGTCCGCCACCGCGGGCGTGGCGAAGTCACCCGGCGAGTGCACCCCGTCCCCGGTGTTCTTGTGGAAGATCACCTTGTTGTGCAGGGAGGGCGTGAAGGCCCAGACGTTGCCGGCCGTGTTGGCCGTCACCACGTCCAGGTGCCCATCACGGTTGAGGTCGACCACGACGGGTGAGGCCTGCACGGCGCCAGCTCCCGTACGGAACGTCCACAGGTGCTTGCCGGACGTCGACCAGCCCTGGACCGTGCCGTCCGGGAAGCCGTCGACGATCTCCAGCGCCTGATGCGGCCCCAGCTTGGCGATCGCCGGCGACGAGGAGTGCGCGGCAGTGATGGCCTTGGAGTACCAGTGCGGCGAGCCAGCGGTTGTCAGCACCATCGACGGCGCAACCGCCGGCGCGCTGGCGGCCAGGGACGGGGTGGGCGCCAACACCCCGGCGGTAACGGCGAGCACCGACAGCAGCACAGGGGCAGGACGCGGCGGGACGGCGGTCAAACCGGGAACCTCCAGGGCAGTCTCGACAGACCCGGGCAATCCGGGACAGACACAATAGAACGCCCATCGCGTTCCGGCGGTACGGCGTTACGCGCTGTGACGCAGGCCACACGTCAGCACTCGATGACGTTGACGGCGAGCCCGCCCCGCGAAGTCTCCTTGTACTTGTCCTTCATGTCGGCGCCGGTGTCGCGCATGGTCTTGATCACCTTGTCGAGGCTGACCACGTGCTGCCCGTCACCGACCAGGGCGATCCGGGCGGCGTTGATGGCCTTGACCGCCGCCATCGCGTTGCGTTCGATGCACGGCACCTGCACCAGGCCGCCGATCGGGTCGCAGGTGAGCCCGAGGTTGTGCTCCATCCCGATCTCGGCGGCGTTCTCGACCTGCAGCGGCGTGCCGCCGAGGACCTCGCAGAGGGCACCCGCCGCCATCGAGCAGGCAGAGCCGACCTCGCCCTGACAGCCGACCTCGGCACCGGAGATCGACGCATTCTCCTTGTACAGCACGCCGATCGCGCCTGCGGTGAGCAGGAACCGTACGACCCCGTCGTCGCTCGCACCGGGCACGAACTGCCGGTAGTACTGCAGGACGGCAGGGATGATGCCGGCCGCGCCATTGGTCGGCGCGGTGACGACCCGGCCGCCGGCCGCGTTCTCCTCGTTGACCGCCAGGGCATAGAGGTTGACCCAGTCCATGACGCGCAGCGGGTCCTGCGAGGCGGCCTCCGTCAGCATCCGGTGCAGGACTGGCGCCCGCCGACGCACCTTGAGCCCACCCGGCAGCAGCCCGTCATGGGCGTAGCCCGCCTCGATGCACTCCTGCATCACCCGCCAGATGTCCAGCAGCCCGGCGCGGACCTCGGCGGCGGGGCGCCACACGGTCTCGTTGGCCAGCATCAGGTCGGAGATGGCCAACGCCTGCGTCTGGGCGTGGTGGCACAGCTCGACCGCGCTGCTGAACGGGTACGGCAGCACGGTGTCATCCGCCTTGATCCGCCCCGCCCCGGCGGCTGACTCGTCGACGACGAAGCCACCGCCCACCGAGTAGTAGGTGCGTTCGCGTACGAGCTGCTCCTGCTCGTCGAAGGCGGCGAAACGCATGCCGTTCGGATGGAACGGCAGCGTCGAGCGGCGATGCAGGACGAGGTCGTCGGCACTCAGCCGTACGGAGTGCTTGCCGAGCAGGCGAACCGTCCCTGACTCGCGTACGGCGGTGAAGCGCTCCCCGATCCTCGCCGTGTCGACCTGCTCGGGGGTCTCGCCCTCGAGGCCCAGCACGACCGCCTTGTCCGAGCCGTGACCGCGCCCGGTGGCGCCCAGGGAACCGAACAGCTCGATGCGCACCCGGCCGACTTGGTCCAGCAGGCGGTCGCGCTCCAGCCCGCTCGCGAACGTGCGCGCCGCGCGCATCGGCCCGACGGTGTGCGAGGAGGACGGACCCACGCCGATCGAGAACAGGTCGAAAACACTGATCGCCATTGATCACCACCTGCCTCGAGCATAGGCCGGGACCAACGACACCCCCGTCACCCTCAGGCGGCCGGGGTCAGGTGGCCGGTCAGCCCATGCCAGGCCCCAGCCCTCCTATGCTGACCCCGTGGGCGGCAGGCGAGGATCGGACGCGGGCGCCGACCGGCAGCTCCGTGAGATCGGGACGGCGTTGCTCGAGCAGATCGACGCGCTGGCCGAGACCATGGCCGTACGGATCCGCGACGAGGTCGAGTTCTATCGGACCAGCGAGACCGTGCCGCTGACGGAGCTGCGCCGGTCGACCCACAGCCATCTGCTCTTCGTCCTGCAGTCTCTCGGCATGGGCGACTGGCAGCTCGACACCACCCAGGCTCGGGCTACTGGCCGGCGACGCGCCGTGGACGGGGTGCCACTGGCGGCGATCATGGAGGCCTACCGGGTCGGTTCCCGGATGATCTGGCTGAGCATCGCCGGGTACGCGGAGGCGCAGGGGTTGATCTCGACGACCAGCCTGCTCCGCGCGACCTCGGACATCTGGCTGGTGCAGGAGCAGTTCACCCAGGCCATGTCCGGGGCCTACCGCGAGGAGCTGACGGTCCAGGTCCTGAACCGGGAGCACGAGCGATCCGCGCTGGTCGAGGCCCTGATCACCGGGCGGATCACCGACACCACAGCAATGTGGGAGGCGGCCGACGTCCTGCGGGTCTCCCGCGAAGGCCCGTACGTCGTCGTAGCGGCGGAGCTGCTCGAGGTGGGCAGGCCGGCGTTCCCCGGGATCGAAGCGCTGCTCGGGAGCACCGAGATGGAGTCGGCGTGGCGGCTCATGCCCGACCTGCAGGTCGGCATCGTGCCGATCAGGCGGCCGGACCAGCTGGGCCTGCTGGTTTCGGCTCTCCGGCGCTTTCCCGTGACCCGGGTCGGGATCAGCCCGGCGTTCAACGATCTGATCGGCACCCCCTTCGCCCTGCGGTGCTCACGCATCGCCATGACCGGCGCCCAGGTGGGCCGCGAGGCCATCACCGTCTTCGATGAGTCGGCGCTGGCCGTCGGAGCCGTCGCGTCGCCGGACATCATGCGCCGGGTGTCGGAGACGGTGCTGGCCGGACTGTACGAGCTGCCGACGGAGGAACGAGAGCTCCTGCTGGACACGCTGGAGGCCTGGCTCGACAAGGGCGGGTCAGCCGGCCGAGCCGCCGAGGTCTTGTTCTGCCACCCGAACACGGTGCGTCACCGGCTGCGCCGGATCGAGCAGCGCACCGGCCGATCGTTGACGGATCCACGGCAGACCACTGAGCTGTGCGTTGCGCTGGAGACGGCCCGACGGCTTCCGGGCAGCAGCTAAGGGCAAGCGAGCGGCAAACCCGGAAGTCCTTGTTCCGCAGCACATTTTGGGCCACGCAACGTTGGCCGGGCATCCATTGACAGCCATGCGCGGGCAGAGGAAACATGAATTTGCCCCGCCAGGCGGTTCTCCGGGGCCCCCTGGCACTCAACCAAGGAGGCAGGACATGAAGAAGGTTTCCGAGCAGCTCAGCGAGCTCTCCGACCGGGCCAAGAAGACCGAGGACTTCGTGGCTTCTGCACGGGAAAAGAACCTGGCCAAGGTCACGTCCGACAGGGACGCACTCGAGGCCTCCGTGGACGCAGGCACGGCAAAGCTCGGCGACCGGGTCAAGGCCGGCGAGTCCAAGTGGAACGACGCTCGCGCCTCACTCGACGCTCGTTTCGCCAACATGAAGGCCGATGCCCAGGAACGCAAGTTCGAGCGGGACGTGAAGAAGGCCGAGCACCGCGCTGACGACGCAGAGGCCGACGCGGCCGACGCCGTCGACTTCGCCATCTATGTGCTCGACCAGGCGGAGTACGCCGTCGCCGATGCCGTGATCGCGCGGGCTGATGCAGATGCCCTTGCCCTCAATGGCTGATCGTTCTCCTGTGGGTGAGCGATTTCACTTCTCGGAGCGGAGCCCGCGATGAAGCAGATTGCCAATGCACTGACCTGGAAGGGACTCCTGTCTCTGGTGATCGGTGTCATTGCCGTCGCCTGGCCGGGCATCACCGTAGGAGCCTTCGTTCTCCTCTTCGCCATCTATGCCTTCCTGATGGCCGGCATGGAGGCTGCCAGCCTGTTCGCTTCACGCTCCGCGGGCATGGCCGTGTGGGGGGTGCTGGTGGTCATCGTCGATCTCGCTGCCGGTGTCATCGCCCTTGCCTGGCCGGACATCACCGTCCTGGCGGCCGCGGTGCTCATCGCCATCTGGGCATTCGGCAGCGGACTGGCCGAACTGGCTGCGGCCTTCATGCGTGGCGAGTCGTTCGCCGAGCGCAGCCTGCTCGGGCTGACCGGTCTGGTGTCCATCGGACTGGGCGTGGTGTTCGTCTCACGGCCGGACATCGGAGTTTTGACGGCTGCGGAGGTCTATGGGCTCTTCAGCATTCTTTCGGGCATCGCTGCGCTGGTGCTGGCCGCCAACCTTCGCCAGCTCGGCTCCTCAAGGCTCGCTGTCTGACTTCCTGTCTGACGTCGTGCCGCCCGGCGGCTGGCCCAGCGCGTGCCGGTACAACGTGCCGGCCGGGTCGATCGTCTCCCAGGGGTAGTGCACCCAGCCGTCGGTCTCGGCGACGTAGAAGTCGGGCACCGTTCCGGTCGTGTTGGGACCGGGCTTGTGGTGGATCGCAGCGGTACGGACCGAGGCAGCGCCCAGGTCGAGCAGGATGTCCTTGGCGCGCTGCATGGTCTCGCCGGTGTCATGGACCTCGTCGGCGAGGAGGACCACCTGACCCTCGACCGACTCCCGCGTGGGCAGCGAGCCGATCCGGAACTCGCCGGCCTGCGTGGGGTGCTCGCGGTCGTACTTCGACAGGCTCAGCGAGAGCACCTCGCTGCCGCTGAGTCCGAGCATGCGGGACAGCACGTTCACCATGTACAGGCCGCCGCGCGGCACCACGGCGATCCGGGTGATCCGCGCGGTCGGGTCCTCCAGCGTCCGGTGGATGATCGCGTGGCCCAGGGTGGTCGTCTTGAGGAAGACGCTGTCCCAGGTCTCCCAGATGGGGGCGTCATTCACATCGGCCATGATGC
>JAWWOL010000333.1:0-3317 GCA_033851695.1 Frankiales bacterium | reverse complement strand
GAGGCCTACGTTGCCATCCTGCACAACGCGATCGCCTGGTTGGCGGCTACCGGGGTCACGGTCTTCGCCTCCTCCGGTGACGATGGCGCGTCCTGCTATATGGGACCCACGGGCGTGAACTACCCCGCGTCGGACCCGCTGGTCACGGCGGTCGGTGGCACCAGCCTCGACCTGGTCGGACCGCAGGAGACGGCATGGTCCGGTTCGGGCGGCGGCCTGTCCTTGTTCCCGCGTCCCGCCTACCAGGCGGCTCACCTGCCGAGCGCCACCACCCGTGCAGTGCCTGACATCGCCGCTGACGCCGACCCGAACACCGGGTTCGACGCCGTCCACGACTTCGGCGCTGGGCTCGAGATCGACACGTTGGGTGGCACCAGCCTCGCCTCCCCCGTCTCGGCCGCCCTGCTGACCGCCGAGCTGGCCTCTCGAGGGCTCACCAACGGTGGCGTCGGTGACATCCATTCGGCGCTCTACTCCGCGCCGGCGACCAGCTTCCGCGACATCGTGAGCGGGGGCAACGGTTACCCCGCAGGGGTCGGTTACGACATGGTCACCGGGCTCGGGGCGCCTAACTGGCACGCGCTGGTCGACCAGCTGGTCCAGGCGCCGGTGGTCGCGGCACCGGCGGTCACCCGGAGCAGGACCATCCCGGTCAGCGTCTCCACACCGGGCCACCAGTCCTTCGTCAGCTGGGCCACCGGGTACGGGACCCCGCCCGCGTGCACGAACGACGCCGGCAAGCCGACGACTCCGGCGCCGGTCACCGTCGCGTCGGACGGTGTCTACACGGTGTGGGCGCAGGGCTACCTGGGCTACCAGCGCTGCCTGACCGGCGTGACCACGGTCGCCGTCGACGGTGCCGCCCCAGCGGTCTCGGTCGCCGCCAAGGCGTCGTCGGCCACCGGCAAGAGGGTGAAGTACAGCTGGGCGGTGTCGGACAAGACATCGGGCCTCGGCAGCGTCGCGGTCTCCGTGCTGCGCAACGGCAAGACGATCTGGTCCGGCAAACCGGTTGGCTCGGGCTCGGTGACGCTCAACGGCCAGCTCGGCTCCAGCTATCAGCTCGTGGTCACGGCCACGGACAAGGCCGGTAACCGGACGACAGCCAAGAAGACGCTGGCCGTTCCCTACGACGACAAGAGCTTCACGCTGAGCACCGGCTGGTCCCGCGTCCACAGCCACGCTGCATTCGGCGGCACCCTGGTCAAGTCGGCCAAGACCGGTGCCACGGCCCGCATCAAGGCCTACGGGTCGAGCTTCGCCCTCCTGACCACCACGTGCGCCACCTGCGGCATCGTCTCGGTGTTCGTCGACGGCAAGCACGTTCGCGACATCAGCCTGTACAGCAAGACATCCAAGCCGCAGGTCGCTGTCAGCCCGGCCGCCTACGCACAGGCCAAGGCGCGCACCATCGTGCTCGTGGTCAAGGGCAAGAAGGCCGCGAAGAGCAAGGGTGTGGTCCTCAACGTCGACGGTCTGGTCGCCCGCTGAGCCGCTCCGTCAGGCTTTCAGCCCCTGGACGCCGAGGCGGCCGAACTCATCCCACAGATGGGCCGCCGCCTCGGCTCCCTTGTAGAGCATGGTGAGGCTGACCTTCTCGTTCGGCGCGTGGATCTGATCGTCCGGCAGCCCCACGCCGAGGAAGACCATCGGGGCGCCGAGCAGGTGCTGGATCATCGCCTCGGGACCCGAGCCGCCCTCCCGCGTCGGCAGCATCACCTCCGCGTCGAAGGCCGCACAGACGGCCCGGGACAGTGCCTGGTAGGCCGGCGTGTCGATGTCGACCAGGCAGGCCTCGACGCCCTCGCCTTCCCACTCGACCTGCGCCGCGATCCCCGGCTGCCGCTGGTCAGCCACGAACTGCTCGACGTGACCGCGGATCGTAGCCGGCCGCTGATCGGAGACCAGCCGGAAGGACAGCTTGACGAAGGCGTCACTCGGCACGATGGTCTTGTTCCCGTCGCCCTGGTATCCCCCGCCGATGCCGTTGACCTCCGCTGTCGGCCGGGCACCGATCCGCTCCAGGGTGCTCTGGCCCGCCTCACCCGTCAGCGCGCGAGACTGGCTGGTGGCAAGGAACTCTGCGGCGTCGAACGGCACCCTGGCGAACAGCTCGCGCTCGGCGTCGGTGAGCAGGACGACGTCGTCGTAGAAGCCGGGAACCTGTACGCGGCCCTGGTCGTCGTGCAGGGCGGCGACCAGGCGGGCCACCGCCGTTGCCGGATTGGGCACAGCGCCGCCGAAGACCCCCGAGTGCAGGTCGAGGTCCGGTCCGTGGAAGTGCACCGTGCACGCCACCAAGCCGCGCATCCCGGTGACCGCGCTGGGGATCTTCTCGCCCAGCATGCCGGTGTCGGTGATCACGACGACGTCGCAGGACAGCCGCTCACGGTTGTCCCGCAGCAGCCGTTCGAAGTTCGGGGAGCCGGACTCCTCCTCGCCCTCGATGAGGAACTTGAGGTGCACGGCCGGACTGGTACGCCCCGTCGCCGCAAGGTGGGCCCGTACGCCGAGCAGGTGGAACAGCAGCTGCCCCTTGTCGTCCGAGGCACCGCGCGCCCGCAACAGGTCCCCGTCCAAGGTCGGCTCGAACGGGCCGGTGTGCCACAGGTCCAGTGGATCCGCCGGCTGTACGTCGTGGTGCCCGTAGACCAGGACCGTCGGCGCGCCCGCGTCGGTGGAGCGCCACTCGGCGTAGACCGCCGGCAGTCCCCCGTCCACCGGCCAGACCTCCGCGGTGGGAAACCCCGCCTCGGTGAAGGCCCGCGCCAGCCACTGGGCGCTGCGCTCCACGTCGGCGTGGTGGGCCGGCTGGGCGCTGATGCCCTCGATCCGCAGAAAGGCGTCCAGGTCAGCCAGCAGATCGCCGCGGTGCTCGGACACGAAGGCGCGAACGTCGTTGGTCACGGTGCAAGGCTAACCAGTAACGGACGGCGCACACCTCACGCGGTGACCGCGAGCTCCTGCCGCACCTGCGGGAGGACCTCGGTGCCGAGCAGCTCGATCGCCTTCATGACCCGATCCTGCGGCACGCCCGCCCAGTCCATCTGCATGGCGTAACGGTCCGCACCCACCAGCTTTCCGACTGTGATGATGCGCTCGGCGATCTCGGCGGGACTGCCGACGAAGATCCCCTGCGCGCCCTGGGCCGCCTGGTCGTAGTCCGCCCGGCTGGGGATCGACCAGCCGCGCGCCCTGGCCCCGTACTTCATGGTCTCCATCCAGTACGGGAAGAAGGCGTCCTTGGCGACCTGGGACTTCTCGGCGATCAGCCCGATGGCGCCCATGGTGACATTGAGCGACGAGGCGTGGCCGGC
>JAWWOL010000331.1:0-5339 GCA_033851695.1 Frankiales bacterium | reverse complement strand
TCACCCGCCGGGCGGTTGCTGGGTGCGGAAGTTGCGCAGGCAGATGCCGATCGAGACGGTGCAGTTGAGCACCGCGGCCCACTGCGCCCCGGTGACCAGGGCCGGGAACCACAGTGCCGAGGACGCGACGCAGATCAGCCACCCGGCCCGCCGCTGGGCGGCGAGCCAGGTGCCGTACAGGCCGAGCAGGAGCGCGGAGCCGCCGATGAGCTGGAACGTCATGGCGACGGGGTGGCCAGGGCCGCGCACCGGTGGGGTACGCGCCGCGACGGGCAGTGGGGCGTGGCTTCGGTACGGCGCAGCTTGCGGGCGGCGGCGGCGAACCGGGCGTGCTCGGCGTCGCGCAGGCGCTGCTCGATGACCGCGGTGGCGAGGGTTGCGTACATGGTGAACTCCTTCGGGAGGTCAGCGGAGGGTGAGGACGGTCTCGAGGTAGGCGGCGGGGATGGCGAGGGTGCCGCTGTCGCGGTGCCGGTCGAAGCGGCGGGCGAGGTCGGCGAGGTCGCGGGCGAGGGCGGTGCCGGCCTTGCGGTCGAGGGCCTCGAACGCCTTGAGCGTCGGGCCGTACCAGCGGCGGAAGTACCGGACGAACTCCTCGCCCGAGCGGAACCGCCACGTGCAGACCCGCTCGACCGACCTGGCGTCCGCGATCGCGTCGCCGAAGAGCGCGTCGAGGTGCTGCTCGGTGCCCCAGAGCAGCGGCGACTGCAAGCCGGCGGGCGGCGGCACATAGCCACCGACGACCCGGAACATCTCGCCGATGAAGCCGCTCGGCGTCCAGGACGCGAGGCCGACGGTCCCGCCCGACCTGGTGACCCGGACGATCTCGGCCGCTGTGCGCTGGTGGTCGGGGGCGAACATCGTGCCGAAGACCGACAGTGCCGCGTCGACGGAGTCGTCGGGCAGCGGCAGCTCCTCCGCGTCGCCATGGCGGAACTCGACGTCGAGTCCCTCGGCGAGGGTGCGGGCGCGGCCGTCCTCCAAGAGGCCGGGGACGTAGTCGACCCCGACGACGTTGGCGCCGGAGCGGGCCGCGGCGATGGCCGCATTGCCGTTGCCGCAGGCGATGTCGACGACCGTCGACCCGGGTCGCAGGTCAGCGGCGTCGGCGAGCAGCTCGCTGACAAGGACGATGCGGGAGGCGACCATCGAGAAGTCGCCGCTGGCCCAGGTGCTCTGCTGTCGTGCCTTGATCGCCGCAAGGTCCAACGTCGTGGTCTGGGAGGTCATGCTCCTGCCTTCCTCGTACGACGACCGGGGTGGCCGTCTGAGGCGAGCCTCCTGCGGCGCCTCGCTCGCAACGAGTGGCGTTCCCGTACCGGCTCTTGGGGCTTGGTCTCCGCGTGATGGGGCTGGTTCGGTGCACATTGCGCGCGTGGAGGCAGTACAGGATCCGTACTACCGGCGGCAGGCATTCCGCGGGACGATGTGGGCCATGGCGACGACATATGCGGACTACTGCCCGATCGCGCTGGGGGTCGAGGTGCTGGGGGACCGGTGGACGCCGCTGGTCATCCGCGAGCTGATGGTGGGGGCGGACGGGTTCAACGACATCCACCGCGGCATCCCGCGGATGAGCCGGACGCTGCTGGCTCAGCGGCTGCGGCTGCTCGAGCGCAAGGGGCTGGTCTCGCGTGAGCCGTCTTCACGTGGCCGGCCCGGGGCGTACCGACTGACGCCGGCGGGTGAGGCACTGACCCCGATCGTGTGGGCGATGGGCCGGTGGGCGGCGGAGTGGGTGTTCGGCGAGCCGACCGACGAGGTCTGCGACGGGATCTCGCTGATCTGGCGGCTGCACCAGCACGTCATCCCAGCCAAGCTGCCGGCCGATCGAGTTGTGGTGCACCTCCGGCTGACCGGGGTGGGGGGCGCCGAGGGCTGGCTCGACCTGCGCCCGGCGGGTGCCACGGTGTGCCGGGACGACCAGGGGCTCAGCGTCGACCTCGCCGTCGAGGCCGACACCCGTGCGATGCACCGGTGGCTGGTCGGGCTGGCGCCGTTCCGCGACCTGGTGGCTGCCGGAGACGCGCGGCTGCTCGGCCCGAGCCGGCTGGCGCGGGCGTTCCCTGGGTGGTTCGACATGACTATGTTCGCCGAGAGCCTGCGTCGCGGCGAGGGCCGCCGGGCTGACTACGCCGCAGCCGTCTGACCAGCGGTTCGATACCGATTGGGGCCGGGCTGGCCGGACCGGTACACTCGCTCACGGTCCACAGACCACGCGCCCGTAGCTCAACGGATAGAGCATCTGACTACGGATCAGAAGGTTGTGAGTTCGAATCTCGCCGGGCGCACCGCCCCAGCACAGACCGGCCTGATGGCCCCGGCACTTGCCGGGGCCATCAGCGTCTGCGGGTATCAGGACGAGGCGTCGAGGGAGCTGACTGCCGCCGGCTTGAAGCCCTTGAAGGTCAGCCAGCAGCCGAGGGAGAACTCCCAGAAGGCGATCGGAGCGCCCAGGAAGACTCCGGCTGCGGACAGCTGGTCCCAGCCACCGAAGATGGTGCCGATGTCGGAGATCAGGATGAGCGGGGCGCCGATGAGGCCGAGGGTCGGGATGATGCGGGGCACCAGTCGGGACTTGTACATGATCGTGGCGAGGAACAGCCCGTTGACGCCAGCCATCAGGCCAGGCCCGAGGAGGAACGTCCAGTTGTGCAGGGCGACGAGGGCCCGACCGGTGGTGACCAGTGAGGTCGCGTCCGCACCGGTGGAGCTGCCGCGCAGGGTCACGATCGACAGCAGGCACAGGACACCGACCAGGATCACGGCGGCTTCGACCGTCCGCGAGCTCACGAAGCCGATCGCCGCACTCTTGCTGACCCGCTTGGTCATCGGGTAAAGCGCGACGGCCGTACCAATGCCCGAGAGCGCCGTCAGGATGTCGAGCAAGGCCCCCCACAGCAGCGGCGCATTGCTGCCGTTGCCGAGGATGTAGCTCGGGTTGTGCAGGACGTCGTGGTACAGCGTCAAGGTGGGGAGCGAGACGATGAACGTGATCAGGTACATCACCCCGCCGATCAGGGCGACCTTCCGCATCGGGTCCATTCGCTTGGGCGAGGTGGAAAGCGCGGGTGCGGCGAGCGTGGCGGTGGTCATGACTGCTCCTTGCTGGAAGTGGGAGTGACGGAGACGAGCGGCAGGCTGAGGTCGTTGAGCTTGCGGAGCAGGCCGTGCAGTGCTGACTGGTCGGCCACCAAGCCGTGGATGACGGTGGTGCCGTCCTCCAGCGCGGTGAGGGTCATGCCGTCGAACCAGGCGGACCAGCGGGCCGCGAGGTGACCCTGCACCCGGATCTCGTACGGGCCCGGTTCCTCGCCGTGACTGGCTTGGTTGCGCGGGGCGTTGTTCATGTCTCGAAGATGCCGGTCAGCGTGGTGACCCGGCATCACCACATGTGGTGAACGGTGTGGTGACCTGGCCGGCTAGCTCTGGCGGTGGCCGGGCAGCAGGTTGAGCGCCTGCGCCTGGCGTACGGCGGCTCGGCGGTTGGTCACGCCGAGCTTGGCGTAGATGTTCTTGGTGTGCGTACGCATGGTGTTGAGCGATACGAACAGCTGGCGGGCGATGTCAGGGCCGTCGAGATCGGTGCCGAGCAGTCGCAGTACGTCCAGCTCGCGCTCGCTGAGCCGCTCGACGAGACCCTGCGGACCGCTGGGGCGATCACCCGTCGTCGCAACCAGCAGGCGGCGTACGTACTCAGGCGCGGCGGACTGCTTGGGCAGCGCCTTGAGCAGGGCGGCCATCGGCCGGCCCTCGTCGGCGAACAGGCGGACGAAGCCCTCTGGCTGCGCCAACGTGACGGCGCGCTCCAGCGCGCCAAGCGCGCGCGGCAGCTCCCGCCGGGCTTGGTGGGCCAGCGCCAGCAGGAGGAGGGCTTCGATGACGCTGGCCCCCCGTTCGCCCTCCTCCGCCGCTGCCAGCAGCCGTTCCAGGAGACCGATCGCCTCGATTGTTGAGTCGCGGGCGAGCAGCAGCCGGGCCAGCGTGAGGTGCTCGTACTCGTGCAGGTAAGACAGGTCGTCGGCCGCAGCGAGCTGCTGCTCTCGGGCCCACGCGTCGGCCTGGCTCAGCTCGCCGCGCCGGATCCGCAGCCTTGCGCGTACTGCGGGAACCGGCCGCACGTTTGGGGAGAAGTCGCCGGCATAGACGCGGTCCGCCTCGTCGAGCAGCGTGAGTGCACTGTCGAGGTCACCTTCGGCCTCGCGCAGCCGTGCCGTGACGACCCGCCAGCGGTACGGGTTCTGCGGCAGCCCGTTGTGCTCACCGAGGCGACGGCTGGCGGCGAGCAGCTCAGCAGCGGCCGCGAGGTCATCCCGCTCCAGCAGCACTCCCGCCAGCCCGACCTGCATGTCGGCCGTCCCCCGCAGCGGCTCCGCACCCGGCTGCTGGGCGGCGAGGTCGAGGGCCGACTGATACGTGCGCATGGCGTCATCGAGCCGGCCCTGGGTGCGGCGGAGGTCGCCCAGAGTGACGCAGCAGCCGAGGACGTCGGGGATCATGCCAAGCGTGGTGAGCCCCGCGACGGACTGGGTGTACGCGGCGTGCGCGCCGGCGAGGTCCCCGGTGCTCCACGAGGCGAGGCCGGCGAGCGCGCCGGCCGCGGCCCGGGTGAGGTCGTCCTCCGGCGTGGCCAGCGACAGCGCTGCCCGCGCGTGCGTGACGGCGCCGGCCAGGTCCCCGTGTACGAGCCCCAGCGCAGCCTTGTACATCTCGATGTGGCCCGGCAGCGACCGGTAGCCGGCTTCGTCGACGACGATCAGACCGGGCGGCGGCTGCTCCGGCCAGGCGCCGCCCTCCGGGCGCAGGGACAGCTCGACCTCCGACAGCCGTTCGGTGACGCTGGCGAAGTCCAGCGCCTGCGCCAGCGCACCGACGAACGCGACGCCGAGCACCGGCCGGACCCGTACGACAGCTTCGGGCAGTGAGCGGATCCAGCGAGCCAGCTCGGCTTCTCGCCGTTCCCGACGCATCAGCGGCATCGCGAGCTCCATGAGCTCCGCTGCCCGATCGAAGTCGCCGCCGGCCATCGCGTGACTGACGGCTTGGGACGTGTCGCCGTTGGCCGCGAACCAGGTGGCGGCCCGGCGGTGCAGCTCGGCCACCGCGTCGGGTTCCTCGTCGAGCAGGTGCGCCTGGAGGACGTCGGCGAACAGGTGGTGGTAGCGGTACCACTCGCGACGGTCGTCCAGCGGTACGAGGAACAGGTTGGCGCGCTCGAGCGCGACGAGGGTCGCCTTGCCGCCATCCCCTCCGGTGACGGCATCGCAGAGCGGACCGGTGAGCCGCTCGAGTACGGACGTCTTGAGCAGGAAGTCCCGTACGTCGGCCGGCTGGTGGGC
>JAWWOL010000229.1:0-2622 GCA_033851695.1 Frankiales bacterium | reverse complement strand
ATCGCCGGTGCATTGGAAGCGGCCAGCGAACACCCGATCGCCAAGGCCATCGCAGCCGCCGCTATGCAGCAGTTCGGGCAGCTGCCGACAGTCGAATCGTTCAGCAACTCCACCGGGCTCGGCGTCACCGGCACGGTCACGATCGGCGACGTCACGCATGCCGTCGTCGTCGGCCGGGACACGCTGCTCGCCGACTGGGGCATGCCCCTGGATGAGCGGCTGGCAGCGGCGAAGGCGGACGCGGAGGCCGCCGGACAGACCGCGGTCCTCGCCGGCTGGGACGGCCGTATCCGCGGCCTGCTCGTCGCCGGTGACACCGTCAAGGACACCAGCGCCGCCGCCGTCGCACAGCTGCGACGGCTCGGGCTGCGGCCGATTCTCCTGACCGGGGACAACTGGGGCGCCGCGGCCGCCATCGCAGCCACCGTCGGCATCTCGGCGGCGGACGTCATCGCCGAGGTACTGCCCGAGGACAAGGTCACCGCGGTCACCGACCTCCAAGGCCAGGGACGGGTCGTGGCGATGGTCGGTGACGGCGTGAACGACGCCGCAGCGCTGGCTGCGGCGGACCTGGGCCTGTCGATGGGGACCGGCACCGACGTCGCCATCGAAGCCTCCGACATCACCCTGGTGCGCGGCGACCTCACCGCTGCCGCGGACGCGATCCGGTTGTCGCGGCGCACGCTTGCCACTATCAAGGGCAACCTGTTCTGGGCGTTCTCCTACAACGTCGTCCTCATCCCGGTCGCCGCCCTCGGTCTGCTGTCGCCCCTGATTGCCGGTGCTGCGATGGCGTTCTCCTCGGTGTTCGTCGTCACGAACTCGCTGCGGCTACGCCGCTTCGCTCCCACGCCATCGGTCGGCGCGTCGGACCTTAGGGAGGGTTGGTCATGACGCACGACCAGGACACCGGCCGGGAACTGACCAGGCTGGCTGTCTCGGCAACCATCCACTGCCTGACCGGCTGTGCGGTCGGGGAAGTGCTCGGCCTGGTGCTGGCGACCTGGTGGGGCTGGGGCAACGGACCGTCCATCGTGCTCGCGGTCGTGTTGGCTTTCTTGTTCGGTTACTCCCTCACCATCGCACCGGTGCTGCGCTCTGGGCTGGCGTTGCATACCGCGCTCAAAGTCGCGTTGGCGGCCGACACGCTGTCCATCTTGACGATGGAGATCATGGACAACGCGGTCGTGCTGGCCGTTCCTGGCGCGATGGACGCGGCCCTGACCGATGTCCTGTTCTGGGGCAGCCTCGTGGCCTCGCTCGCAGTGGCGTTCCTTGTCACCGTTCCGGTGAATCGGGCCCTCATTGCCCGTGGCAAAGGCCACGCCGTCGTCCATTCGTACCACCACTAGCCCCGAATTTGGCCTGAGAGGAGAGGCGCATGGGCAGCATCTGGCACGGCCTACTGCACGCCCTGGGCATCGCCGGTTCCATGACTTGGCAGGTCACGTGGTCGCTCATCCTCGGCTTCACGCTGTCGGCAATTATCGAAGCACTCGTGAAGAAGTCCACCATCGCCCGGCTGATGCCCGACGACTCGCCCAAGAGCCTCACGACCGCCACCGCGCTGGGTGCGGCCTCATCCTCCTGCTCCTACGCGGCGGTCGCTCTCGCCCGGTCCCTGTTCCGCAAGGGTGCCGACTTCAGCGCGGCCATGGCATTCCAATTCGCGTCGACGAATTTGGTGATTGAACTCGGTCTGATTCTGGCGCTGCTGCTGGGCTGGCAGTTCACCGCCGCGGAGTTCGTTGGCGGCCCGTTCATGATTGTGCTGCTGGCGCTCATCTTCCGACGGTTCCTGTCCCGCAAGCTCGTCGACGACGCGCGTCAACAGGCGGACAAGGCGGTCGCCGGATCGATGGAAGGCCACGCCGCGATGGACATGTCCGTCGGCGGCCACGGCTCCTTCTGGCGCCGGCTGCTCAGCCCGGCCGGAGTCACCTCCGTGTCCCACAACTTCGTCATGGAATGGGCAGCGGTGTTGCGCGACATCGCCATCGGACTACTCATCGCCGGTGCCGCCGCGGCGTGGATCCCCGATACGTTCTGGCAAAACCTGTTCTTCACCGGGCACCCGCTCGCCGCGAAAATCTGGGGACCGGTCATCGGCCCACTCTTCGCCGTCGCTGCGTTTGTCTGCTCGATCGGCAACGTCCCGCTGGCCGCAGTGCTGTGGAACGGCGGCATCAGCTTCGGCGGCGTCGTCAGCTTCATCTTCGCCGACCTGATCATCCTGCCGATCATCGTGATCTACCGGAAGTACTACGGCACTCGGATGGCGCTGCTGTTGAGCGGCACCTTCTACCTGACGATGGTCGCCGCGGGCTACGTGATCGAGGCGGTCTTCACGCCGCTGGACCTCGTGCCCCACGCCCGCAACGCCACGATGGGCACCGACGGGGTGCAGTGGAACTACACGACCTGGCTCAACATCGTCTTCCTGGCGCTCGCGGCCGCGCTGGTCCTGCGCTTCTACCGGACGGGCGGCGGGCCGATGCTCAAGATGATGGGCGGCGGTCCGGACGACATGGCCGAGCACGACCACTGCCACTGACCCGCTTCAGAGGCTGACCGCGCGGGCGGCGAAGAAGTCGGCACCGCCCTGGATCGACGTCAGCACCT
>JAWWOL010000190.1:0-12999 GCA_033851695.1 Frankiales bacterium | reverse complement strand
AGGCGGCTCGGTGACGACGTCGTCGACATCGCCTTGCAGGCACTGGAAGGCGCTGCCACCAAGGGCATCGTCGCTCCGCTCGCTGCCGGTGACGGCGTCAACGCGAACGACCACGCGTTCGGCACCGCGTTCCCGTACGTTGCCCTGCCGAACACCGCGGCGGTGAACACCCAGCGCTAGCAGAGGAGCGTGGTACGGGCGCCGGGCCGGCGGCCCCGTACCTGGCCGAGCCGGCGCCACGTAGCGGTGAGCCGGGCGTGAAGGTCGGATGAGAAAATGGGCCGGAAGGCCCTTCCCCGTGCTCTCATGAGAACTGTGAAGATCCTGGTCGTCGAGGACGACGTACGCATGGCCGGACTCCTGCGCCGTGGGCTCACCGCCCAGGGCTGGCAGGTCGACATCGTGGGCGAGGGCTCGACGGCGAGAGTGGCCGTGCTGTCCCAGCCCTACGACGCGGTGGTGTGCGACATCATGCTGCCGGGGCGGACCTCGGGTCTGGACCTGTGCCGGCAGGTACGCCGCGCCGGCGTCTGGACCCCGTTCCTGATGCTCACCGCCCGGACCGCCGTCGAGGACCGGGTCGCGGGTCTGGACTCCGGGGCCGACGACTACCTCACGAAACCGTTCGCCTTCACCGAGCTGGTGGCCCGGCTCCGCGCGCTGGTGCGCCGCGGCGAGGTGGAGCGTCCCGCCGTCCTCACCGTCGGGCCGCTGAGCCTGGACTCCGTACGCCACGAGGTCACCACCGACCAGGGCGTCCTCGACCTGACCGCCCGCGAGTTCGCCTTGCTCGAGTACCTCATGCGCCGCCAGGGCGAGGTCGTGACCAGAGGCGACATGCTCGACAACATCTGGGACTACGCCTACGACGGGCTGTCCAACGTGGTCGACGTCTACATCGGTTACCTCCGGCGCAAGCTGCGGGCGCACGGGCTCGAGAGCATGGTGCGCACCATCCGCGGCGTCGGCTACCGGATGGACCCGCCGGAGCAGCCGGCAGCCGCCGTACCCGCGGACGCTCGGGTCTGAGGTGCTCGACCGGCTGCCACTGCGGTGGCGACTGGTGGTCGCTACGACCGTGGGCACCATCGTCTTCGCCATCGGCTTCGGGGCGCTGGCAGTGGGCGAGATCGAACGCCTCGAGCAGCACTCGGTGTCCACCGCCCTGCAGGAGCGGCTCGACCTGTTCCTGCCCCAGCTGTCCAAGGAGGGCACGCTCGACGCCCTGGAGGACTCGCCACGGACCAACATCGGCCAGGTCGTCGGCCCGGACGGTCGGGTGCGTGACGCCACCCCCAGCCTGATCCACCAGCCCGCGATCCTCGACGTGGCAGCGGTTCTGGCCCATCCGGCAGGGGTCCAGCGCACCCTCTACGTCAACCGGTCGAAGGTCGTCGTACGCGGGGTGGCGGTCAAGCTCGCTGCCACAGCGACCAGCCCGGCGGGGGAGGGCGCCCTCATCGTCGGGGTCGACTCCGAGGGCTTCGAGGATGCCGGCCACCAGCTGCGCGAGATCCTGCTGGTCGGGCTGGGCATCGTCGTCCCGCTGGCCGGGCTGCTGGCCTGGCTGCTGGCCGGACGGGCGCTGCGTACGGTCTCCGAGCTGACCGAGGAGGCGGAGGCTGTCGGCCTGTCCGACATCGGCCGCGGGCTCGACGTCGCCGCGGGTGACCCGGAGCTGGCCCGGCTGGTCGCCGCACTCGACCGGATGATGGCCCGGGTGGCGGCCGGCCTGGAGCGCGAGCGACGGTTCGCCGCCGACGCGAGCCACCGGCTCCGTACGCCGCTGGCGACCCTGCGGGCCGAGGCGGAGCTGGCCCTGCTGGAAGGGGACCGGACCAGCATGGCGGAGGCGCTGCGCCGGGTGATCGACGACGCAGACGACCTCGGCGACCTGGTCAACCGGCTGCTGGCCGCGCACACCGCACGACGCGGCGAGCCGATGACTCTCGGCGAGGCCCTGGCGAGCGCGTCGGAGCGTTGGGAACGGCAGGTCACCGCCAGTGGTGCGCGGCTCGAGACCGACCTGGGCCGGCTCGACGAAGACCCTCGCACGGTCGACCCTCACCTGCTGCGTACGGTGATCGACCCGCTGGTGGAGAACGCCGCGCAGCACGGCAGTGCCGACGGCCAGGTGACCGTCTCGGCCTCCGCGCAGGACGGTGGCCTGACGGTGCTCGTGACCGACGACGGGCCGGGCATCGATCCCTCCGTACGCGAGCGGTTGTTCCAGCCGTGGGTCACCTCCCGCGCCGAGCGTGGCGGTGCCGGCCTCGGACTGTGGCTGTCCCAGGAGGCAGCGAGGGCCGCGGGCGGCGACGTGGTGCTGACCGGCGCACCGGTGGGCAGGACCTGTTTCGAGGTACGGCTGCCGCTGTCCGGGGACTGAGCTCAAGAAATGGGGTGGCCTGCCGACATCTCCCCGGTATGCTTGTAGCAAGCAACCAATTGGGGGGATGAGATCCCGTGACCGCCAGCACCGCCGAGCCCGACAGCACCGGGGCGATCGGCCGTGAGCTCGGCACCCTGATCCGAGGCGCGAAGGAGCTGCACTACCTGCTCGCCGACCGGGGCCAACCGGTCGTCGACCCGCCGGGGTTCATGCTGCTGAGCCGGATCGCCGAGAACGGGCCGATGCGGCTGTCCGCGCTCGCCGGCTGCGTCTTCCTCGACGTCTCGACGATCAGCCGGCAGGTGCAGGACCTGGAGCACTCGGGTTGGGTGGCGCGCGAGCGTGACCCGCAGGACGGCAGGGCCTCGCTCCTGCGGCTGACGCCGGCCGGCGAGGCGGTCCTCGAGACCGGCCGCGACACGCGCCGCCGCGCGCTGCGCCAGCTGCTCGTCGACTGGACCGACGAGCAGTGCCAGACCTTCGCCGAGCAGCTCGGCCGCTTCAACGAAGCCATCGCAGCGTTCCGTACCGCGAACCAACCCAGCTCAGACCAGCGACAGGAGAACGCCTCGTGAGCACCGCTTCCACCGCGACCCCCGACAGCCGCACGGGAGCGCTGAGCCACAAGCAGATCATGACGATCCTGGCCGGCCTGCTGCTGGGCATGTTCCTGGCCGCCCTGGACCAGACAATCGTCGCCACGGCCATGAGAACCATCGCCGACAAGCTGAACGGACTGACGGCGCAGGCCTGGGTCACCACCGCCTACCTCATCACCTCGACGGTGACGACGCCGCTGTACGGCAAGCTCTCCGACATGTACGGCCGCAAGCCGTTCTACATGTTCGCGATCACGGTCTTCGTGGGCGGCTCCATGCTGTGCGGCACCGCGCACTCGATCTACGAGCTCGCGGCCTATCGAGGGCTGCAGGGCATCGGCGCCGGTGGCCTCATGTCGCTGGCCTTCGCCATCGTCGGCGACATCGTGCCGCCGCGCGAGCGGGGGCGCTACCAGGCCTACTTCATGGGCGTCTTCGGCACCTCCAGCGTCCTGGGTCCGGTGCTCGGTGGCTTCCTCGCCGGGCAGTCGACGATCCTCGGCATCGCCGGCTGGCGCTGGATCTTCTACATCAACGTGCCGATCGGCGTCGCGGCACTCTTCGTGGTCTTCCGGGTGCTCAACCTGCCCCATACCCGGTCTCAGGCGCGCATCGACTACCTGGGCGCCGTTCTGCTCATCGGCGCCTCCGTCCCGCTGCTCGTCGTGGCCGAGAAGGGCAACGAGTGGGGCTGGGGCTCGGCCACCTCGCTGACCTACATCATCGGCGGTGTCGCCGCCCTGGTTGCCTTCATCCTGTGGGAGATGCGGGTGGGCGCCGACGCCATCCTGCCGTTGCGCTTCTTCCGCAACTCCGTGTTCAGCGTGACCAGCATCATGTCGTTCCTGGTGGGAGCCGGCATGTTCGGCGGCCTGTCCGCCATCCCGCTCTACCTGCAGATCGTCAAGGGCGAGAGCCCGACCAAGGCCGGCCTGCTGCTGATCCCGCTCATGGTGGGCATCATCGCCGCCTCGGCGACCTCCGGCCGGATCATGATGAAGACCGGCCGCTACAAGATCTTCCCGATCATCGGCAGCTTCTGCCTGCTCGCTGCCATGGCGCTGTTCTACACGCTGCAGGTCGGCAGCCCGCTGTGGGTCTCGTCGGTGTTCATGGTGGTCATGGGAGCCGGCCTCGGCCTGAGCATGCAGACGCTGGTGGTCGCGGTCCAGAACGCGATGCCACCCAAGGACATGGGGGTCGTGACGGGGGCGAGCACGTTCTTCCGCTCGATGGGCGGCACGTTCGGCACGGCGGTGTTCTTGTCGATCCTGTTCAACTCGATCGGCGGCAACATCGAGCACCGGCTCACCACCCTGACCAAGACCGATCCGGCCGGTTATGCGGCCGCGGTCAAGTCACTGACGGCGGTGCAGGCCCAGGCGCTGCAGTCGGCCGGCGGCGGCAGCTCCAGCTCGCTCAACGACTCCGGATTCATCTCCGGGCTGCCTGACCTGATCAAGAACGTCTTCCTGAACGGCTTCGCCGACTCGATGCACGAGGTGTTCCTGGTCGCGGCGATCCTGATGGTCCCGACCTTCGTGCTGTCCTTTTTCATCAAGGAGGTCGCGCTGCGTTCGCAGGCCGGTCTGGCCGCGGCCAACGCCGAAGCGAACAAGGGCGATAAGGCGATCGGAGCAGCAGCAGCGACTGGCGACGACAACACGGCCGCCGGCAGCGCCAAGTCCGAGACGGTCATTCTCTAGTCGCGTCCGGTCTTTCCGTCGCGTCCAGCGCCTTGATGATCGCCTTGGTGACCTCGTCGGCGGGCAGCATCGCGTCGATCCGGATCAGCAGGCCGCGCCGCTCGTAGTAGTCGACGAGGGGCGCGGTCTGCTCGGCGAACACGGCCAGCCGGTGCGCGATCACCTCCGCGGTGTCGTCCACCCGGCCGTCGACGTGGGCGCGGGCGAGCATCCGGGCGACCAGTGCGTCGGAGTCGCCGTCGAGGTAGACGGCGGCGTGGGCGGTGACACCCGCCTCGAGTGCCATCCGGTAGGCGGCCTCAGCCTGCCCGGCCGTACGGGGGAACCCGTCCAGCACGTAGCCGCCGTCGCGGGCGGCCTCGACGATGCGGCCCCACAGCAGCGCGACGACGAGGTCGTCCGGGACCAGGTCGCCGCTGCTCAGGTATTGCTGGACCCGCAGCCCGAGCTCGGTCCCGGCGGCGAGCTCGGCGCGCAGCAGGTCCCCGGCGGCGATGTGCACTGCCCCGTAGTGCTTGGCCAGCCGCACCGCCTGGGTCCCCTTGCCCGACCCCGGTGGACCGATGAGCACGACCCGCACGTGTCCCGCCTCTCGCAAACGCACCGGCCCGGTGGTCCCGGCCGCTCGTCTGATGCTAGGGGTGCGGGCTCAGGGACTGGGCAGCGGGCCGGACAACCCGGCGATGATCGGCCCGAGCTGGTTGCAGATCATCCGGGCCCTGCGGATCTCCGTGCGGGTCCACGCGCGGTCCTCGCGGGTGTAGACCTCGAGCAGGCCCAGGGGGGTCTCGCGGCAGCTGATCGGCAGCAGCAGCACCGAGCGGTGGCCCATGCGGGTGAGCACGGCCCGCTCCGAGGGGTCCGCCTCCGGGTCGTCCCGCAGGACCTGGGCGATCTCCTGGCACTCGAGCACGTGCAGCGTCAACGGGTAGTCGGCGAGGTGGTAGGAGTCGCCGGTCGCCGCCCAGCCCCGGGGGCTGACCGTGTGCAGCCGGCCTGACAGCGCGTCCAGACGGGACAGCACCACCTGGTCGGCGTGCAGCATCGCGGCCACCGGGTGGACGACCTGGGCCAGCATGTCCCGCGAGCTGACCGTGGTCAGCCACTGGCTCAGCCGTTCCATCCGCTGGTCGCCGTCGTCGCCGCGGAACGTGTGGGACGCAGGGGTGCCGGCGAGCGCCTGGGTCATCGCGGTGCGGCACAGGGCCGCGGCCGGCTCGGGGACCTCGGACCACTCCTGTGCCGGCATCCCCAGCAAGTGGCCCTGGCCGAGTGTCACGTCGAGGTCGGCGAGGGTGAGCAGCTCCTCGGCCGACTCGATGCCCTCCGCACAGATCTGGGACCCGGTCCGGCGGGCGAACCGGACCAGGGCCTCGACCAGGGCGATCTTGGCCGGGTCGTGGTGCAGGCCGGTCACCAGCGCCTTGTCCAGCTTGATCACGTCCGGCTTGATGGCGAGCATCCGCTGCAGGCCGGCGTAGCCAGCACCCGTGTCGTCGACGGCGAGCCTGGCTCCCCGGCTGCGCAGCTCGGCGAGCACCTCCAGCAGCGGCCCGTGCTCGACGGTCTGCTCCTGCTCGGTGATCTCGACGACCAGGTCGTCCAGCCGGGGCGGCAGCTCGTCGAGCACGTCGGTGCTGATCAGGGCCGAGGGACTCGCATTGAACGAGAGGTAGCGGCCGGCCGGTCGGTCGGTGACGGCCAGCGCCGCCGCGATCGCCTTGGCCTGGAGCTGGCTGCCCAGTCCGAACCGGCGGGCCTGGGCGAACCACACCGGCACCGTACGGGACGTGGCGGAGCGGAATCGGCTCAGTGCCTCGTAGCCGGCGACCCGGCCGGTGGCCAGCTCGACGATCGGCTGGAAGACCGGGGCGAGCGCGCTCCCGCTGGCCAGGACGTCTTCGATGTCACGACGGGAACGGGCTCGGCGCGCGGTCGTCTGCGCCGGCAGATGACGGAGCAACGGTGTGGGCTGATCGCTGTCGGGGACACTGCGCGAGGTGCGTTCGGAGGCGCTGCTGGAGGCGCTGCTCTGCACGACACGCCTCCCGCCTGTTGATCGTCGGGGAGGCACGTTACTCCTTTTGGGCCAACCTCAGCATAAGTTGGACCCATGGACGAGTACGCGTCGGCAGCAGTTGAGGCCGCTCTGGCAGCGGGTGCCCGCTATGCCGATGCCCGGGTGATGTTTTCCAAGACCGAGTCGATGTCGGCACAGAACGGTGTCGTCGAGCGACTCGCTCAGGACGAGACCGCCGGTTTGGGGGTCAGGGCGCTGGTCGGGTCGTCGTGGGGGTTCTTCGCGACACCGACGCTGACCCGCGACGCGGTCGTCGACGCGGGCCGGAGGGCGGCCGACATCGCGCGGGCCAGCGGCCTGGTCGCCGGACCCGACCTGACCCTGGCGCCGGCCGGTGCCGAGGGCCAGCTGGTCGCGTCCTGGAGCAGCGGCTGCGAGGAGGACCCGCTGTCGGTGCCGCTGTCGGAGAAGGGCGACCTGATGGTCGCGGTGACCGAGGCGATGCATGACGCCGGAGCCCAGATCGCGCAGGCCGCGTACTCGATCTGGGACACCCGCAAGTGGTTCGTCTCCAGTGAGGGACACCGGATCGACCAGCACATTCGCGAGTGCGGTGCCTGGTCCAGCGCCACGGCTGTCGGTGAGCACGAGACGCAGCGCCGGTCCTACCCCGGGGTGCGCGGGCAGTACGGGACCCGGGGGTGGGAGGTCATCCGCGAGATCGACCTGCTCGGCAACGCACCCCGGCTGGCCGACGAGGCTCAGGCACTGCTGCGCGCCCCGGTCTGCCCGAGCGGTGAGACCACGCTGATCCTGGGGGCCGGCCAGATGGCGCTGCAGCTCCACGAGTCGGTCGGTCACGCCACCGAGCTCGACCGGATCCTCGGCTGGGAGGCGGCCTTCGCCGGGACCAGCTGGCTCGACCTCGCCCAGAGGGGGTCGCTGCGGTTCGGCTCGCCGCTGATGAACGTCATCGCCGACGCGTCGCTGCCCGGCGGGCTCGGGTCGTTCGGCTACGACGACGAGGGGACGCCGGCGCACCGGGTCGACATCATCAAGGACGGCATCTGGGTCGGTGTGCTGTCGGGCCGCGACTCTGCCGCGCTCATCGGCATTCCCAGTGGTGGGTGCGTGCGGGCCGACGGCTACAACCGGCTGCCGATGGTGCGCATGACCAACATCGGCCTGCTGCCTGGCGACTCCTCGACCGAGGAGATGATCGCCGACACCGACGACGGGGTCTTCATGGACACCAACAGGTCCTGGTCCATCGACGACCGCCGGCTCAACTTCCAGTTCGGCTGCGAGATCGCGTACGAGGTCAAGAACGGCAAGCGGGGCCGGATGCTGCGCAACCCCACCTACACCGGCATCAGCCCCACCTTCTGGGGCTCCATGGACCGGGTCGGCGGTCCGGCCGAGTGGGTGGTCGCGGGCACCCCCAACTGTGGCAAGGGGCAACCGATCCAGACCGGGCACACCGGGCATCCGACGGTGCCGTGCCGGTTCCAGAACGTGCGGGTGGGGGTGACCGGATGACCGAACAGCAGCTCGACGTCGCCGACCGGGTCGTCACGATGTGCGACGGGAGTGCCTCCGCCGAGGTCACCGTACGGACCGGGCAGCATGCGCTGACCCGGTTCGCCAACTCCTTCATCCACCAGAACGTCGCGGAGACCGTGGCGACGGTGTCGCTGCGGCTCTCCTACGACGGCCGCAACGCGAGCGCCACCACCACCTACAGCCCGGCGGCTCCGCTGTCCGAGCTCGACGACGCCCTGCGGGCGTTGGTGAGCCGCACGGCCGAGGCGGCGCGGCTGCGACCGGCGGACCCGGAGTGGCCGGGTCTGGCCCAGCCGGCCCCGACCGCGTTCACCGGTTCCTTCGACCAGGGGACAGCCGAGGCATCGCCAGGCGACCGGGCGGCGCTCGTACGTGACTTCGTCGGCGCAGCAGGCGATCTGGAGACGGCGGGCTACTGCGAGACCGTCGGGCAGGTCGTCGCCTTCGCCAACTCGGCCGGCCAACGGGCCGCCGGGCAGACCAGCTGGACGACCCTGGACGGCGTGGCACGCACCCAAGGCGCAGACGCTTCGGCACGGCACAGCGCCAGCTCGATCGCGGACCTCGACGGCGTGGTGCTCGGCCGGCGAGCGGCC
The DNA here is from genome assembly GCA_033851695.1 of Frankiales bacterium. Classification (GTDB taxonomy): domain Bacteria; phylum Actinomycetota; class Actinomycetes; order JAWWOL01; family JAWWOL01; genus JAWWOL01. The sequence continues at coordinate 4,123 of JAWWOL010000190.1, read as the reverse complement.
AGCAGGGCCCGGTCGGCGCTCGGCGCGACCGACATCGAGCCCGGGCACTACGAGGTGGTCCTCGAGCCGAGCTGCGTTTCCGACATGTTGTTCTTCATCGCCTGGCAAGGCTTCAACGGGCGCGCGGTCAACGAGGGCCGGTCGTTCGTCCGGCTCGGCGAGCGGCAGTTCGACGAGCAGATCCGACTCTGGGACGACGCCGGCGACCCCCGTACGGTGGCGTTGCCCTTCGATGACGAGGGCACGCCCAAGCGGTGCGTCGACCTGGTCCGTGACGGTGTCTCGGTCGGCCTCGCGCACGACCTGCGCACGGCCAAGGTCGCCGGCACTTCCTCGACGGGACACGGCATCGAGGGGGGCGAGTCCGAGGGCGCGCTGGCCTGCAACCTGCTGCTCGGCACCGGCCGGCACGACACCGACGCGCTCGTCTCGCAGATGGAGCGGGGGCTGCTCGTGACCGACCTGTGGTACACCCGCATCCTCGACCCGCGCACCCTGGTGGTGACCGGCCTGACCCGTAACGGCGTCTTCCTCGTCGAGAACGGCGAGGTGGTCCGGCCGGTGGCCAACCTGCGGTTCACGCAGTCCTACGTCGACGCGCTCGGCCCGGGCCAGGTGCTCGGGATCGGCTCGGTGCCGGAGCTGCAGCGGCAGTACATGGCGATGTACTCCGTACCGGCAGTTCGGCTGGCCTCATGGAACTTCACCGGCGGGGCGAAGGGCTGACGGGTGCGCGACCTCGCACGCAAGCTCGGGTTCGCCGTCTTCGGCCGGCTGCCTCGACGGGTCCGGGTGCTGGCCGTACGGGCCGGCACGCCCGGGTTCACCGTCGGCGCCCTGGTCCTGCTGCAGCGCGCAGGCGACCCCTCGTCGGTCCTGCTCGTGCACCAGCGGCACACCCGGCAATGGGCGTTGCCCGGCGGGTTGCTCCGCCGCGGCGAGGGCGCGTCGGACGGGCTGCGGCGCGAGGTGCTCGAGGAGCTCGGCCTGACCCTCGACAAGGCGCAGACGGCCCACGCCGCCGGTGTTCTCGTCGACGCCCGCTCCCGGCGGGTGGACCTGCTCTTCACCTGCTGGGTCGCGGCCGACGCACCAACGCCGATCCCCGCGCACGTCGAGGTGGACGCGGTCCAGTGGTGCACCACGGGCAAGCTGCCCAGGGTCACGGCCATCACGGCTGAGGTGCTGGCCGAGTACGGGGCACTGGGACTGCTGGGCGGTGACTGACCTCTGCGGCGTCGTGCTCGCCGCGGGCTCGGGCACCCGGCTGAGGCCGTTGACCCTCGAGCTGCCCAAGGCACTGTGCCCGGTCGGCGGTGTGCCGTTGGTCGACCTGGCCCTGGAACGCCTGGCATCACTGGGGATTTCCTCCGTCGCGGTCAACGCCAATGCCTTCGCGGAATCGGTCACGGCCCACGTCGGTGAGCGGGCCCACGTCTCCGTCGAGTCCGGCGAGGCGCTGGGCACCGCCGGGGCGCTCGGGGCTCTGCGGCCGTGGATCGCCGGCAGGGCAACGGTTGTGACGAACGCGGATGCCTATCTGGTCGGTTCGCTGAGCCCAGTGCTCGACGGCTGGGACGGTGCGTCGATCCGGTTGGGGGTGGTCCCCGACGAGGTCATCCCTGACTTCGAGGGCCGCTGGCGCTACGCCGGCATCTGCGTGCTGCCCTGGGCGGACGTCCGCGCGCTGGACCCCGTACCCTCCGGCCTCTACGAGGTCTCCTGGCGGGCGGCCCTGGTCGCCGGCCGGATCGAGCTGGTGCCGGTGCCCGGGCCGTTCGTCGACTGCGGGACCCCGGCGGACTACCTGGCCGCCAACCTGCTGGCTTCCGGCGGCGAGACGGTCATCGGTGAGGGCGCGGTGGTCGAGGGGTCGGCAGAGCGGTGCGTGCTCTGGGCCGGGGCCAGGGTCGGCAATGACGAGCACCTCGTCGAGGCGATCCGTACGGCCTCCGGCCTGACCGTCCAGGGATGATGTGAGGGTGCTCGAGATCACCGACCCGGCCGACCCGTTGTTGAGCGACTACCAGGACCTGACCGACGTCGCTCTGCGGATGCAGGTCGAACCGGAGCACGGAATCTTCATCGGCGAGGGCGAGCTGGTGATCCGTCGGGCACTGCGGGCCGGCTACCAGATGCGGTCGGCGCTGATGAGCCGGCGGTGGTACGACACGCTCGACCCCGAGCTGGCCGGCGCCGGCGGCGCGCTGTACGTCGCAGCCGAGGAGGTGCTCGAGCGGGTCACCGGTTTCCACGTCCACCGGGGCGCGCTGGCGTCGTTCGCCCGCAAGCCGTTGCCCGCGGCTGCCGAGGTGCTCGCGAGTGCCTACCGGGTCGCCGTGCTCGACACCGTGAACAACCCGACCAACCTCGGAGCGATCATCCGCTCCGCCGCCGGGCTGGGCATGGACGCCGTCCTGCTCTGCCCGCGCAGCGTCGACCATCTCTACCGCCGCTCGATCCGGGTCTCGATGGGCGAGGTCTTCTCGCTGCCGGTGGCCAGGCTCGAGCCGCCGTGGCCGGACGGCCTCCGAGTCGTCCGCGAGGCGGGTTTCCGCATGCTCGCGCTGACGCCGGGGGAGCAGGCAATCCCGCTGGACCGGCTTGCTCTCGGCGCCGATGACAAGGTGGCGCTGCTGTTCGGCGCCGAGGGTCCCGGCCTTTCGCCGCGGGTGCTCGGCTACGCCGACGACACCGTACGGATCCCGATGGCGCACGGCGTGGACTCACTCAACGTCGGGGCAGCGGCGGCGGTGGCGTTCTACGCGGTCGGGCGCCGCTGAGGCGTCACAGGACGAGCAGGGCGATGGCGACGTAGTGGCAGACCGCCGCTGCCGTCACGTAGCTGTGGAAAACCTCGTGGTAGCCGAAGATCCGCGGCCACGGGTCCGGGCGGTGCCGGTTCAGTGACAGCCCGCCGAGGATGTAGAGCACCCCGCCGACGATGTAGAGCACCGCGCCGGCGACTCCGATGTGCTCCCAGACCGCCGGGACGGCCAGCGCCCCGACGCTGCCCAGCGCAGCGAAGGCCGAGCCGACCACCCAGTCGGGCGCATGCATCCAGAGCAGGTGGAGACTGGCGGCCGCCGCGGCCATCAACCACACGACGACGAGGCAGATCAGGCCGAACGGTCCGGGCGCAGCGAGCAGGAACAGCGGTGTGGCCGTGCCCGCCATCAGCACGAAGATCATCAAGTGGTCCAGCCGCTGCAGGGCCCGATGCAGGCCGGGCTGCCACGTGCCGCGGTGGTACAGCGAGCTGACGCCGAACAGACCGCTGACGCTGACGGCGTAGATCGTGACCGCCGCCGTCGCGACCTCTCCGTGGGCCGCCACGATCAACAAGGTGCCGACGACGAGGGACACCTCGAAGAACACCAGGTGCATCCAGCCGCGCCAGCGGGGCTTGTCCGGCGCCTGACTGAACGCGGTGCCCGCAGGGACCGGGTGAGGCTTGCGGCCGGCGGTGCCCATGGCGGGGATCGGGCGACCCCGGGCTGCGGTGTCATGGCCGGCTGGACGGGTTGCCGTCGCGGGCGGACTGATCGCCCGGACTCCCGCCACGAGGCGCGTGGACAGGTCGGCCGCGCTTTCAGCGGCACCAGGAGCACCAGGGTCCGGCAGGAAGAAGGACGCCCGCAGCCTGGGCCGGCGCGGGAACCGCGACATGTCGACGGCGCCGGAGATGGCGACACAGACCAGCTGAGCACCCGGGACCGCGAGGGCGAGCCGCCCGGCACCGCTGTGCGCGCGCAGCGCTCGGCCCCGCGACACGGTGCCCTCGGGGAACAGACCGACGCAGTCACCGGCCTCCAGGTGGGCGACCGCCGCGTCGATCGCGCGGTCGCTGCCCGTGCCCCGGTCGACCGGGATTGCGCCCAGCCGGTCCATCAGCCAGCCAAGCGGCCGCCACCGCCACAGCGAGGACCGGGCCAGCGCGTGCACCTGGCGCCGGCGTACGGAAGCCACCCCGATGATGAGCGGGTCCCAGGCACTGTCGTGGTTAGCCACCAGCAGCACGGAGCCCGATTGCGGCAGCAGGTCGGCCCCGGTGACCTCGAGCCTTCCCCACCACCGGACGAACGGGACGAGGCAGCTGACGGCGAGGCGGTAGAGCAGCGAC
>JAWWOL010000169.1:0-2788 GCA_033851695.1 Frankiales bacterium | reverse complement strand
CGACGCGCACCCGGGCCAGGGGCAAGGTCGACGTCGCGCTGGGCACGGCAAGGGCGAGGGCCGCGCTGCTGCTGACGTTGGCCCTTCCGGGCTCGGTCTACCTCTACCAGGGCGAGGAGCTCGGCCTGCCGGAGTCCCAGGACATCCCCGACGACGCCAGGCGCGACCCGATCTGGGAACGGTCCGGACGCACCGAGCACGGCCGCGACGGGTCCCGCATCCCGCTCCCGTGGTCGGCCGACGGCGCCTCGTTCGGTTTCTCGCCGCCTGGAGCGGTCCAGCCCTGGCTGCCGCAGCCCGAGTGGTTCGCCACCTTCGCGGTCGACCGGCAGGACGACCCGTACTCCATGCTCGCGTTCTACCGGCAGGCGATCAGCGGGCGGGACAGCATCGACCCGGCGGCGCCGTTCGAGTGGTTGGACACCGGACGGGACGACGTCCTTGCGTTTCGACGCGGGGCGGTTGTCTCCGTCACGGTCTTCGCCGGCGCACCCTACGCACCCCCGCCGGGCTGGGGTGACTGGCTCCTGCGGAGCGACTACCGTCCTGGCAACACCGCCCTGCCGCCGAACAGCACCGGCTGGCTGCTCAAGGGCTAAGAGGCCAGCGCCCGCAGGCGCTGCACCGCTTCGTCGATCTCCTGCTGGATCAGGTCGGCGTTGATGGCTGCCCCGACCTTGACCCCGTCAGCCGCCGCGGTCATCACCTGGGCCCGCAGGTCGGCGACGTTGCCCGCCACCCACACTCCTGGCGCCGACGTCAGGCCGGTCGGATCGGCCGCCACATAGCTCCCGACGACGTGGTCCGCCTGCACCAGATCGGTCGCCTCGACGCCGAGCGAGTCGAGAACCTCCGAGCGGGCCGCCATCCGTGCGCCGATGACGAGGGCCCCGATCCGTACGACCGCACCGTCGGCAAGCCTGACTCCGGCGAGGTGCTCTCCCTGGATCACAACCTCGACCACTTCGCCTGGTACGACGGCGATCCCGCGTGCTTGGAGCTGTTCCAGCTCCTCCCCGGCCGGTGCCTCGTGCGTGTGTGTGAACAACCGCACGTCGGCAGACCACTGACGGAACAGCTGGGCCTGGTGCACGGACAACGGTCCGGCCGCCAGGACACCGATCGCCTGGTCGCGCACCTCCCAGCCATGGCAGTACGGGCAGTGCAACACATCGCGACCCCAGCGCTCGCGGAGGCCCGGGATGTCGGGCAGCTCGTCGACCAGGCCGGTGGTGACGAGCAGCCGCCGGCCCCGTACGGTCTGGGCGTCGACGCTGATCTCGAAGCCGCCGCCTGTCCGCCGCGCGCCGGTGGCAGAGCCGACCAGCACCTCGCCCCCGTACCGCAGCACCTCGTCCTGGCCGGCGGCCAGCAGCTCGGCCGGCGGGACGCCGTCGCGGGAGAGAAATCCGTGTACGCCGGCGGCGGGGGCGTTGCGTGGTTCTCCGGCATCCACCACGAGCACCGAGCGCCGCGCCCGCGACAAGGTCAGCGCCGCACTCAACCCGGCCGCGCCGCCACCGACCACCACCACGTCGTAGGTTTTCGTCATGCCCCACCGTTTCTCCGCGCGCGGGGTTTGACAAACCTGCTTGCCATAGTGGCAAATGTGAGCATGGCTGACTACGACGCGGTGCTCGAGGCCGTGGGTCCGAGACTGCGTGCCCGGCGGATGACGGCCGAGGCCACCTTGGCGGAGGTCGCTGCTGCCACGGGCATCTCGGTGAGCACCCTGTCCCGCCTGGAGTCCGGTGGCCGCAAGCCGACGCTCGAGCTGCTGCTGCCGCTCGCCCGGTTTCACGGCGTCGCGCTGGACGACCTGATCGGCACCCCTGCCACGGCTGACCCGCGGGTGCGGTCCAAGCCCTTCACCCGCCACGGCATGACCATCACGCCGTTGTCGGTCAACCCCGGCGGCCTGCAGGCCTACCAGAACGTGATCGCGGCCACCCCGCAGCCCCGGGTGCCCAACCCGCAGAGCCATGAGGGCTACGAGTGGCTCTACGTCCTGAGCGGCCGGCTCCGGCTGGTCCTCGGTGAGCACGACCTGGTGCTGAAGCCCGGCGAGGCTGCCGAGTTCGACACCCGGGTCCCGCACTGGTTCGGCGCGGCCGGCAAGCAGCCGGCCGAGTTCCTCAGCCTGTTCGGCCCGCAGGGCGAGCGGATGCATGTTCGCGCTCGCCCCCGCCCGCCACAACGCCGCGACTAGCGGTCAGGCGAAGCCGGCGACGTCGTGCGGCACGTACGGCTCCTCGAGCACCGCGATCTCCTCGGGCGTGAGCTGCAGGCTGAGCGCGGCGACCGCGTCGTCGAGGTGGTGCGGCTTGGTGGCGCCGACGATGGGGGCGGTCACCGTCGGGTTCTGGGCGAGCCAGGCCAGTGCGACCTGCGCCCTCGGAACGCCACGCTGCTCGGCCACCTTGGCGACGGCGGCCGCGATCTTCCGGTCGCTGTCGGCGGTGTCGTAGAGGGTCTTGCCGAACTCGTCGGTCTCGGACCGCAGGGTCGTCTCGTCCCAGTCCCGGGTCAGCCGGCCCCGGGCGAGCGGGCTCCACGGCACGACCCCGATGCCCTGGTCGGCGCAGAGCGGGAGCATCTCGCGCTCCTCCTCGCGGTTGAGCAGGTTGTAGTGGTCCTGCATCGAGGCGAACCGGGTCCAGCCGTGCAGGTCCGCGGTGTAGAGCGCCTTGGCGAACTGCCAGGCATACATCGACGACGCGCCGATGTAGCGCGCCTTCCCGGCCCGTACGACGTCGTGCAGCGCCTCGAGCGTCTCCTCGATCGGCGT
>JAWWOL010000162.1:0-6413 GCA_033851695.1 Frankiales bacterium | reverse complement strand
GTGCAGCGGGCCGGCGTCGATCCCACGCATCCCGTCGATCGTGGCAGCCAAGGCAATCACGAGGTCCTTGTCAGCACGGACGTCCCCGGCCACCAGCACGTCGGTGTCCAGCGGTCCGTCGCCGTCGAGCAGCAGCCGGGCACTGATGTGGTGGAACGCCGCGCACACCCGCGAGCCCGGCAGCAGGGCGGCGGCCTGCTGGGCGGCACTGCCTTCGGGTGGGGGAACCGGCCACGGCCCGCCCTTGCCGAAGCCCAGCGGGTTGACGCAGTCGACCACCAGCCGGCCCTCGAGCGGCCCGGCCAGGCCGCGGAGCAACGCCTCGTGACCCTCCCAGGGCACGGCGACGATCACGATGTCCGCCGCCTCCGCGACCTGCTCGTTGAGGCAACCCTTCACCCCCGCCAGCCCGTCCGCCGCCTCCTCGGCCCGGGAGGCCGTACGGGAGCCCAGCAGCACCGGCAGGCCGGCCAGCCCGAACCGGCGGGCGAGACCCCGGCCCTGCTCCCCCGTGCCGCCGAGCAGGCCGATGGTGAGGCCTTCGAGAGAGGGCGGCGAGGTCTCTGCTGGGCTGGTCATGCGACGATCTTGCCACCGGCGCAGTGGACGACCGGGCAGGCGGCAGGAGGTGCGGGTGGATGCGGCGAGCGTGAAGGCGTTGCGCGAGCTGCTGGCGTCCACCGGTTGGGGTGACCGCACCCGCAGGTTCGGCAGGTCCTTGCGCGAGGCTGGGCACGAGCCCGGTGGCCTGCTGCTCGTCGGTACCCCGGACGAGGAACCCTGGCACCTGACCGCCCACCTGGACGAGGAGTCCCGGTGGTCCGGGATGCCGTCGCTGGCCCCGACCCTGGTCCGCTGGCAGCCGCCGGCCGGCGCGCCGGACCACCTCGCGGTGGGCATCGAACGGCTCGAGCGCGCGGGCAAGGGAGAGACGGTCTTCGTCGTGGCTCCCGACACGCCGCCGGCCTCCCTGCTCGAGCGGGTGTCCGACGCCCGTCACGACGGGGCCGTGATCCTCACCCTCGACGGCGGCGACCGCGAGCTCGAGTCCCTCGCGCACGACGCCCTGGTGGTGCCCGGCGGGCACCGTACGGACAGCGGTGTGCTCCTGCCCGAGGGCCTGCCGCCGGTCTCGTTCGACCTGGTCAGCCACCTGGTCAGCGTGTCGGCGGGCGAAGGCCCCTCGCAGCTGCGCCGAGGCGTACGCGCCCGGCTGGCCCAGCTGCTCGACACCCTGTCCGGTCCGCGCGAGAGCTGAGCCCGACACTCGGCGAGGTGATTTTTCGCATCCTGTACAAAGACCGGCTAATCCGGGCAGGATCGGGTACGGACGCGGCCGGTGGGCGCTGGTCGCCGCACCGCGCAGTTGGCGAAGGGGAGGCGTGTGGAGCCGAACGGGTCGCTTCAGGTCCTGCTGCTGACCGCTTCCGCAGACCTGGTCGATCGGGCCGCCACCGCCCTGCGGGAGCAGCTGTCGGCCTCGGTGGAGATCGCCGGCACCCTGGCTGAGCTCGAAGGACACGACGATGGCGTCGCTCTGGTCGTCGTCGACCTGCGCGCCTGCGAACAGAGCGCGCAGCACAGCGTCGCCTCCGTCCGGGCCCTCGTGCCCGACGCCGCCATCCTCATGCTGACCCCGAGAGGATCGGCGGCCGAGGCGCTGCCTGAGGCGGACGGGGTCGAGGAGCTCGACCGCGCCGCCTGCTCGGACCAGCGACTGCTGGCCGCCGCCGCACGCAATGCGCTGAGCCACCGGCAGACCCGGGCACAGGCCGAGCACTACCGCGGGCTGATGCTCGGCCTGCTCGAGTCGATCGATGCCGCAGCCAGCCTGGTCGACGAGCGCGGCCGACCCGTCGCGGCCAACCAGCGGTGGTCCGAGCACACCGCGGCCGACCGCGGGCCGACGGGGTCGGCCGAGGCTGCCGAGGGCCTGCGCCGGGTCCTGGCCGGCGAGCTGGACCGGTTCGAGCTCGACCACCCGAGCGGGATCCCGGGCGCCGAGCGCTCGTTCCGGCTGCAGGTCACGTCGCTGGTCGGCGCACCCGGCGCACTGCTCACCGACACCGACCTGTCGGCCGCGTCCCGTACGAGCACAGCACTCCCGCTGCACGACGCGCTGACCGGCCTGCCCAACCGGCAGCTGCTGCACGACCGCTTGGCGCAGGCACTGGCCTGGGCGGGAAGGGTCGAGCTGCGGGTGGCGATCACGCTGTTCGACCTCGACCGGTTCAAGCGGGTCAACGACCGATGGGGCCACGTGGCCGGGGACGAGCTGCTGCGCCAGGTGGCGGGGCGGCTCGAGGGGTTGGTCGCCGGCACCGACACGCTGTCCCGGTTCGCGGACGACGAGTTCGTCGCTCTCCGGCCCGGCGTCGGGTCGGCCGAGGAGGCACAGCTCTGGGCGGCCCAGCTGCTCACCGCCTTCGACGAGCCGTTCGTCCTCGAGTCCCAGGCGGCCACCGTCGACATGACCGCTTCCGTCGGCCTGTACGTGGCCGAGCCGGCGCACTCGGTGGGGCAGATCCTGCAGGGGCTCGACGTCGCGGTGCGGGAGGCGAACAACGACGGGCGTGGGCGCACCCGCCTCTACACGGAGGACCTCGGGCTGAGGCTGGCCTCGCAGCTGCGTACCGAGCACGAGATCCGCGAGGGCATCGCCGCCGGGGAGTTCGCCCTCTTCTACCAGCCGGTCATCGACCTGCGGCTGCGCAAGGTGGTCGGAGTCGAGGCGCTGCTGCGCTGGTGCCACCCCGACGGCACCCGGATGCCGGACACGTTCATCCCGATCGCCGAGGAGACCGGGCTGATCGTGCCGCTCGGTGGCTGGGTGGTCCAGGAGGCCTGCCGGCAGGCGACGTCCTGGTCCGCCGTGGGCATCGACCTGGAGATGGCGGTCAACCTGTCCGCGCGCCAGGTCTCCCACCCGGAGACCATCGCCACCATCGCCGAAGCACTGACAGCCGCCGGGCTCGAGCCTCGCCGGCTGCTGGTGGAGGTCACCGAGTCGGCCGTGCTCGAGGATGCCGACGCCGCCCAGCTGGCCCTCACCCAGCTGTCGGCGCTCGGCGTGCGGATCGCGATCGACGACTTCGGTACGGGCTACAGCTCGCTGCTCTACCTCAAGCGCTACCCGATCCAGGTGCTCAAGGTGGATCGCGGCTTCGTGTCGGGGATGGGCGTCAGTGACGACGACGACGCCATCGTCGCCAGCGTCGTCAGCCTGGCCAAGGCGGTGGGTGCGGTGTGCATCGCCGAGGGCGTCGAGACCGAGGCCCAGCACGCGGCACTGCTGGCGCTGGGCTGTCGCTATGCCCAGGGCTTCCTGTTCGGGCGTCCGGTCCCGGCCGACCAGCTCCCGGGCTTGGTCGCGGAATGCAACCAGCGGCTGCAGCTGCCGGTCACCCTGAGGTCGGGCGCCCGAAAGCGACGTCGACTCAAGGTCAACCCTGAGATCGTCGGCCGGATCGAGCAGCTGCACGCCGAGGGAGCATCACTGCACACGATCGCCGCCGCGCTGAACAAGGAGCACGTGCCCACCGATCACGGCGGGCGATGGGTCAGCGCGACGGTTGCCCGGGTCATCGCCTCGGGGCGCGCGGCAGGTTGAGCTCAGCCGCCGGGGTAGTTGTGCTGCGCGATCAGGATGCCACCGAAGATCATCAGCCCGGTGAACAGGCCCAGGGGCGGCACCATCCGGCGGTAGGAGCGCCGGTTGACCTTGGACACGGCCCACGAGAACCCGATCGCGACCAGCAGCATGACGCCGTAGAACGCGACGTAGGTGTACTCGACCTGGTGCTTCTTGTCCACGCCGACTCCTGCTCCCTTGCCCGATCCGTACGCGGGTCAGCGTAGTCGGTCGCCGGCGGCCTCGCGCAGCAGGGCCGCCGGTGTCGGGAAGTGTCTGGAGGTTCAGTCCTCCGTGACCTGGCCGTCGCGGACCTTCCAGCGACGGTCGGTGGGCACGGCGTCGAGCAGCCGGCGGTCGTGGGTCACCAGCAGCAGCGTGCCGCCGTACTCGCCGAGCGCTTCCTCGAGCTGCTCGATCGCGGGCAGGTCGAGGTGGTTGGTCGGCTCGTCGAGGACCAGGCAGTTGGTGCCTTTGGCCTGCAGCAGCGCCAATCCGGCCCGGGTGCGTTCCCCCGGGGACAGCGAACCGGCCGGGCGGGAGACGTGCGCCGCCTTGAGGCCGAACTTCGCCAGCAGGGTGCGGACCTCCTCGATCGGCGCGTCGGTGGCCGCTTCGAGGACATCGACCACCGTGTCCTCGACGTCGAACGTCCGCCGTGCCTGGTCGAGCTCTCCGACGACGACACCGGACCCGAGCGTGGCCGTACCGCTGTCCAGGGGCAGCCGGCCGAGCAGCACCTGCAACAGGGTGGACTTGCCGCTGCCGTTGGCCCCGACGATGGCCACCCGCTCGGCCCAGCCCAGGTCGAGGTCGACCGGCCCGAGGGTGAAGCTGCCGCGGTGGACGACGGCCGTGCGCAGGGTCGCCACCACGGCGCCCGACCGCGGCGCCATCGGCAGGCTCAGCCGCAGCTCCCACTCCTTGCGCGGCTCGACCACGCCGTCGCCCTCAAGGCGCTCCAGCCGGTTCTCCAGGATCCGCACCTTGGACGCCGCCGAGGTCGCAGCCTCGATCCGGGCGCCCTTGGCGGCCCTGTCGTTGTCCGGCATCTTCTTCTTCGCCCGGATCGCGCCCCGTACGGACATCTCGCGGGTGCTCTGCACCTGGCCGACCAGGCGGTCCCTGCGATCCTCGAAGTCCTCGTACCGCTCCCGGGCCTGCCTGCGGGCGACCTCGCGCTCCTCGAGGTAGGAGTCCCAGCTCCCGTTGATGGTGCGGGAGGCCCGGTTGTACGGGTCGAGCTCGAGCACTGCGTTGATCGTGCCGGCCAGGAACTCGCGGTCGTGGCTCACGACGACCAGACCGCCGCGCAGTCCCTGCACGAAGCGCTCGAGCCGGTCCAAGCCGTCGAGGTCCAGGTCGTTGGTCGGCTCGTCGAGCAGCAGGACGTCGTAGCGGCTGAGCAGGACGGCAGCCAGCGAGGCCCGGGCCATCTGGCCGCCGCTGAGCCCCGTCGTCTCCGCCGCGAGCGAGTCCGCGGGCAGGCCGAGGTCGGCGCACACCTCGGCGGCGCGGCTGTCCAGGTCGGCCCCGCCGAGGGCCAGCCAGCGGTCGAGAGCCGCCTCGTAGGCGTCGGCCGCCTGCGTGGTCTCCTCGCTCAGTCCCTCGGCCGCCTGCTGCATCGCCTCGTCGGCCGGGGTTACGCCGGTGCGCCGGCCGAGGTAGCCGAGCAGCGTCTCGCCGGGGCGGCGGTCCGGCTCCTGCGGCAGGTAGCCCACCGTGCCGGTCGCGCTGATCGTCCCGCCGTCGACCGGCACCTCGCCGACCAACGCCTTGAGCAGCGTCGACTTGCCCGCGCCGTTCGGCCCTACCAGACCGATCCGGGTTCCTGGACCGACCACCACGTCCACGCCGTGGAGGACGGGGACATCGGCGAAGGACGCACGGATCCCGCGTGCGACAAGGGTGGACACCCGACCAGTCTCCCTGACGGTGCCAGGTGCTTCCTGGTGACGCCTCTGACGAGGCGGACCTGTCAGGATCTCGGATCATCAGCCGAAGCCTTTGAGGGAGGACAGGTGACTCTGCTCGGCCTGTCGGGCCTGCTGCTGGTCAGCTTGGTCGGGCCGGCGCTGTCCGCAGTACGCCGGGCGCGGATCCCCATGGTCGTGGGCGAGCTGGCCGCCGGCACCGTGATCGGCACCACCGGGTTGGGCTGGGCCCGTCCCGGTGACCGGGTCTTCAGCTTCCTGGCCCAAGCCGGCTTCGCGCTGGTCATGACGGTCGCCGGGTCGCACGTCCCCGTACGGGACACCCGGCTGCGTGGCGCCCTGGTGAAAGGCGGCCTGATCGCGGCAGCCACCGGCATCGTGTCCGTACCGGTCGGTCTGGCGCTCTCCCACCTGGCGGGCACCGGTCATGCCGGGGTGTACGCGGTCGTGCTGGCGTCGAGCTCCGCGGCGCTGGTGATGCCCGTGGTGGACGCCGACCGGCTGGCCGGCCCCGAGGTCCTCACCATGCTGGGCCAGGTCGTGGTCGCGGACACGGCGTGCATCGTCGCGCTGCCGCTGGTGTCGGACCCGCGGCACGCCGGCCGGGCGGCCGTTGGCGCCGCCGTCGTGGTCACCGCCGCGGTCGCACTGTTCCTCGTACTGCTGCTCCTGGAGCGGCGCGGAGCCTTGCTGGCGGTCCACCGGCGCAGCGTCGCGCAGACGTTCGGTCTCGAGATGCGGCTGTCCCTGCTGGCCCTGTTCGGACTGGCCGGGCTGGCCGAGAACGTGCACGTCTCGGTGATGCTGGCCGGCTTCTCGGCGGGGCTTATCCTCGCAGCGCTGGGGCC
>JAWWOL010000156.1:0-5665 GCA_033851695.1 Frankiales bacterium | reverse complement strand
ACGACAGCCGGGTCGCCGCCACCCGGTCCAGGCCCCGGAACAAGCCGGCGCTGATCGTCGCGCCGGACCGGGAGACGCCGGGCACTAGCGCGATGCACTGGAACAGGCCCATCACGACGACGTCCTTGAGCGTGACGTCCTGCTCGCCTCTGTCCTGGCGGGCCTGCTTCTCCGCGTAGACCATCGCGCCTGACCACACGATCAGGCCGACCGCCACCACCCACAGGTAGCGCAGGTCGTCCTTGATGACGTTCTTGAGGGCCAGCCCGACGATGCCGATCGGGATGGTGCCGACGATGATGTACCAGCCGAGCCGGGAGTCGTACTCCTTGCGGGCCTCGGCGTTGACCAGCCCGCGGCCCCAGCCGGCGACGATCCGGACGATGTCGGCCCGGAAGTAGACGATGGCCGCCAGGATCGCGCCGACCTGGATCACCGCCGTGAAGCCGGTGACCTTCTTGTCCAGGGTGTCGATGTTCATCAGGTTCTCGGCGATGGTCAGGTGACCGGTGCTGGAGACCGGCAGGAACTCGGTCAGCCCTTCGACCACCCCCAGGACCACGGACTGGGCCAGGCTGACGGTGTGGGTGATCACGCGGTTGCTCCTGAGAGGTCGAGGGCTTCGGCTGCGGTGCGGAGGGCGTGCAGGCGCTCGTCCAGGGGCTGGCCGGGCGCCGACGGATAGGAGGCCTGCGGAAAAGAGACATTGAGCGTGGTGACGCCAGCCGCCGCGTAGGCGGTCATGCGCTCAGCCAAGCGCCCACGATCTCCTAGCAATGATGTGGCATCGATGAGGCCGTACGGCACCGCGGCGGCCGCGCCACGCCGGTCGCCGGAGAGGTAGCGGTCCTGGATCGTGTCCGCCGCCGCCGCGTAGCCCATCCGGCAGGCCGACGCGTGGTAGAAGTTCTGCGCCCGGCTGCCCATGCCACCTACGTAGAGCGCGACATGGTCCCGTACGGCATCGGCCGCCTCGACCGGGTCGTCGGCGACCACCAGCGGGACGGTCGGGGCGATGTCGAAGTCCTCGCGGGCGCGGCCCGACCTCGCGAGGCCGGCGTCGAGGTGACGCAACAGGTCCGCGGACTGCGCGGGTGCGAAGAACACCGCCAGCCAGCCGTCGGCGACCTCCCCGGCCAGCTCCACGTTCCTCGGCCCGACCGCCGCCAGGTAGACCGGCAGGTCCGGCCGGGCGGGCCCGGTGGTCAGCTTGAGCGGCTTGCCCTGTCCGTCGGGCAGGGGCAGCACCACATGACGGCCCGCGTACGCGACCGGCCGGCCGGACAGGGCGAGCCGGACCACGTCGACGTACTCACGGGTCCTGGGCAGCGGCTGGCCGAACGCGACCCCGTGCCAGCCCTCGGAGACCTGGGGCCCCGAGACGCCGAGACCGAGCCGGAACCGGCCGCCGGTGAGCGCGTCGAGGGTCGCGGCGGTCATCGCGGTCATCGCGGGCGTGCGGGCCGGGATCTGCAGGACGGCCGAACCGAGGTCGATCTTCGAGGTCCGGCCGGCGAGGTAACCCAGCACGCTGACCGCGTCGGACCCGTACGCCTCGGCAGCCCATACGCAGGAGAAGCCCAGCCGCTCGGCCTCCAGGGCGAGGGCGGAGCTGTCCGCTGCCTGGGCCGGGTCCCCACCCCAGTAGCCGAGGTTGAGTCCCAGGCGCATGGCCGCACTCTATCGGCGCGTCCGGGCCGCCCCGACGCCGACCCGGCCCCGGCTCGGTAGCCTCGGCAGCCATGGAGCAGCGACAGCTCGGGCGCAGCGGTCTGGTGGTCTCCCGTCTTGCCCTCGGGACGATGACCTGGGGCAGGGACACCGACGAGGTCGACGCCGGGCTGCAGCTGGCCGACTTCCGCGACGCCGGCGGGACGTTCATCGACACCGCGCACCGCTACACCGGCGGCGAGTCGGAGCGGATCCTAGGCCGGTTGCTGGCCGAGACCGACCGGCACTCGTTGGTGGTCGCCACGAAGGCGGGAACGGCGGGCCGGGCGGGGACGCTCGAGACCGGCGGCTCCCGGCGGTCTTTGCTGAACGCCCTGGAAACCTCGTTGCAGCGGCTGCAGACCGACTACGTCGACCTCTGGCAGCTGCACGCGTGGGACGGCGTCACGCCGCTCGAGGAGACACTCGGCGCCCTTGACGCTGCGGTTTCCTCGGGAAAGGTGCGCTACGTCGGGGTCTCCAACTTCTCCGGCTGGCAGACGGCCAAGGCCGCGACGTGGCAGTCGGCGTGGCCGGGGCGGGCACCGATCGTCTCGACCCAGATGGAGTACTCGCTGCTGGCCCGCGGTGTCGAGCGCGAGGTGCTGCCGGCAGCCGACGACCTGGGAATCGGGCTGCTTCCGTGGTCGCCGCTGGGCCGCGGCGTCCTGACCGGCAAGTACCGCGACGGCGTCCCCGCCGACTCCCGCGGTGCGGCCGAGGACTACCAGCGGTTCGTCCGGCCCTACCTCGGCGAGGACTCGTCCCGGGTCGTCGACGCGCTGCTGACGGCGGCGGACGGGCTCGGCGTCTCGCCGATCGCGGTGGCCCTGGCCTGGGTACGCGACCGGCCGGGCGTGGTCGCGCCGGTCGTCGGGGCGCGCAACCCGGCGCAGCTCGCCGCGTCCCTGGAGGCCGAGGACGTCGAGCTGCCCGACGAGATCAGGGCCGCGCTCGACGACGTCTCCGAGCCTGACGCCGGCTACCCGGAGCGCTCGCCCGCGTGGGGTTAGCCGGCTCTCCCGAGCCGTCCTCGGTCCAGCTGCTGCTCGGCGAGGAGGGACCGGCGATCCTCGCAGCGGCGGCCGCGGCTGAGGGCTCGGCGCTGCACGTCGCGGAGACGCTGCGCCGGTCCTGGCCGGCCGACCTGGTTGCCGCGGCGTTGACCCAGCTCGACCTCCGTGCCCGGGCGGCGGCGAAGTTCCCGGACGCGGACCGGTTGCTGTTCACCCGCGCCGGCCTCGAGCAGGCGTCGACGGCCCGGGTCGCGGCCCACCGGGCAACCCGCTTCGCGCCGTACGAACGGGTTGCCGACCTGTGTACGGGCATCGGCGGCGACCTGCTCGCCCTGGCCGCCGTCTCGAACGTCCTCGCGGTGGACCGGGACCCGGTCCACCTGCGGCTCGCGGCCCACAACGCCGCGGCGCTGGGCCTGGTCGTCCGAACGTGGCTCGGCGAGGTCGAGAATGCTGATCTGTCAGGCATTCTGGCCGCGTTCGTCGATCCCGCGCGCCGTACCGCAGGCCGTCGTACGGGGTCAGCGGACGGCTCCCCGTCGCTGGCCTGGTGTGCGTCGTTGGCGCAGCGGATGCCGGTCGGAGTCAAGGCGGCGCCGGGCCTGGACCACGCCCTCGTACCCCAGGGCTGGGAGCTCGAGTTCGTCGCCGAGGACGGTGATCTCAAGGAGGCCGCGCTGTGGTCGCCCGGGCTCGCGAGGGCTGCCCGCACGGCGACCGTCATCGACGGCATGGGGGTGCATGTGATGTCCGGCAGTGGAGCCGCTCCGGCCGAGGTTCGGGCGCCGGGGCCGTACGTCCTCGACCCGAGCCCCGCGGTCACCAGATCCGGTCTGGTGGCGGAGCTCGCGTCGGAGCTGGACGCCTGGCAGATCGACCCGATGATCGCCTTCCTGTGCGCCGAGGCACCGCGCCCGACCCCGTACGGGAGGTGGCTGCGGGTCGAGGCGTCGCTGCCGTGGAACCTGCGCGGCCTGGCCGCGACCCTCGCCGCGGCAGACGTTGGTGCGGTCGACCTGCGCCGGCGCGGACTCGCCGGCGACGTGGAGGACATTCGGAAACGCCTGCGGCTCAAGGGATCCCGCCGGGTGACTGTGCTGATGACGAGGGTAGGTGACAAGCCGTGGGCCATCGTGGGCTCGAGCACGCTAGGTTCGGAACCGTGACGGACGACGGGGGCACCACTCTGGCCCGGACCAGGCTGCGGCTGGTGCTCGAGGTGGCCGGGCTGCTGCTGGCGCCGGTCGTCGTGTTCTTCCTGCTCGGCGAGCAGGGCATGACCAACACCAACATCGAGGACCAACGGTTCTACCAGGCCTATGCCGAGCACGGGGACGACCTGATGCTCCGGCTGGGCAACTACCGCTACTACTGGGTGCGGCTGGCGTTCATCCTGCCCTCGCGGGTGACCTACGACCTGTTCGGCGCCGTCGGCGGATTCTTCGTCCTGCGCTACCTGCTGGTCCTGGTGGCGATCGTGCCGGCCTACCTGCTGCTGCGGCGGCTGCACGGCATCGGGGCCGGCTGGGTCGCCGTGGCCGCGGTCCTGTCCAGCCCGGTGCTGCTCTATGCCTGGGGCACCGACTATCCCGACTCCTCCTCGGTTTCCTACCTGATCGCGGGCACGGCCTGCCTGTTCATGCCGGTGCGAGGTGAACACCAGGGCCGCGGACGGGTCGGCTGGCTCCTCCTGGCCGGGACCGCCGGCGGCCTGGCGATCCACTCGCAGTTCCTCAGCGCGCCCCTGGTCGGTGTCGCCTGGGCCGTCTTCGTGGTGATGCAGCTGGGGACGGACTGGCGTGGGGCGCTGCGGGCATCGCTGATCCTGGCCGGCTGCGCCATCGCGGTGACCGGGATGTTCTCGCTGATCGCCTGGGTGATGTGGGGCCGCGCGGACATCCTGTCGCCGACCATCACTGCCGCGCAGCATTTCCGGACGCCCAACGAGCTGCGCAAGTGGCACTCCCCCAACTGGCACTGGGTGCTGCGCAACACCTACCTGGTCATCCCCCTGCTCACGCCGGCGCTGTGGGCGGTGACAGCACGGGCGAGGCTGGCCGCGTACAAGGTCGAGCTCGGGCTTGCGCTCACCGGGTTGCTGCAGATGCTGCTCTTCACCTACCTGCAGTTCTTCGCGATCACCTGCGAGCTCGAGTACCACGTCTACTCCTCGATGCTGTGGAGCTCAGCCGTCCTGGTGATGGCTGTGGCGGTGGTCCGGCTCTGCCAGCCGTTGCTGGGTTCTGCGCGGACGGCGTGGCTGCCGGCGGCGCTGGTGCTCGTCATTCCCTACTTGATGACGTTCGTACGCGACGACATGCACTTCCAGCTGTTGGCCGGGTTTGCTGTGGCAGCAGTGCTTCTGGCCGTGGTGTGGGCAGGCACCCGCTGGCTGTCCGGACCCGTGGCGGCAGCCGGGCTGGCTGCGCTCGCCATCGGCGCTTCGTACGCGATCACGACCGCCGAGCCGCCCGGGCAGACCTGGCTGCAGCAGCAGCGGCACTTTCCGCAGCCGGACTACGCTCACGCCCTGCGCAACGGTGGGGCCTGGCACGCGCAGGAGGACTCCTACCGGCTGGTCGCGCAGCTCAACCTGTCGATGCCGCAGGCGACGAAGCCGGGACAGACGCTGCTCACCTGGTTCGGCCCGGACGACGGTCTTTCGAGCGACCTGACCACGCAGTACCTCTGGACGCCGCAGAGCCTGGTGACCGACCTGCCGGCGCTGTCCGACCTCGACCAGCGGATCCTGGTCTCGCGGCACGCCAAGACCCTGGTGCTGTTCGGACCCGACCCCGACCGGCTCAGTGCGGCGGTGACGGCGTTGCAGTCGGCCGGGTTCCTGCCGACGGTGACGCTCCGCGAGGTCCTGCGATCCGGCAACCTGTCGGACAACGTGTGGGTGGTCCAGCTCGGCGGTCGTGTCTAGGGCCTGCTGG
>JAWWOL010000149.1:0-4635 GCA_033851695.1 Frankiales bacterium | reverse complement strand
CCGCCGGCAGAGCCCGTGCGTAGCGGCGCGGATCTGCGGCCGAGACGTCGATCGGCGCTGCCAAGGGCGATCCGGGAGCCTCCCGGAACCAGACCGTGCCGTTGGCCACCTCGACCACACTCGTGGCCGGCCCGAGCCGGTTGGCTGCGCGAACCAGTCCCGCCGGCACCCGGCTCTGCACCCAGACCAGGCCCGGCGTGGCGGGCGGCTGGGCCGGCGTGGTCGTACGGGGAGCGGCAACGGCTCGCGACGGCGCTGTGGTGGGCAGCGCTGTGGTGGGCGATGGCGTACCCGGGGCGACGACCGGCGCGCTCCTGGACGTCGAGGGGCCGGCGACGACGGGATGGCGCGCGGCGGTCCCCGTACATCCGGCAGTGAGGAGGCAGGCCACGAGGGCGGACAAGGAGCGGGTCCGCATCGGTCACCTCCGTCCGCGGTGCCCCCGACGGCCACCATCTCCGATCGTCCACCTACGGTAGGCCCGGACGAAAGGAGCGCCGATGGCCACCGCGCTGGGCAGCATCAGCACGGACAACGAGCAGGTCCGGGTCACCACCTGGACCTTCGCCGCCGACGGCGACGCGACCGGCCGCCATCGCCACGAGTTCGACTACGTGGTGGTGCCGGTGACCGGAGGGACGTTCCGGGTGACCGGCCCGGACGGGTCGGAGCGCGAGCTGGCGCAGACCGCCGGCGTGGCCTACGCGGGAGCCGCCGGGACCACCCATGACGTCACCAACATCTCTGGCTGCGCAGCGGTTTTCGTCGAGGTGGAGCTCAAGGAGCATCCGTCAGACCCGCCGTGAGGAACGCGCACCAACTCGTTCGGCCTTGGGGCGGCTGGTGCAGGGCACCACGGTGACGGGGACCTGGACGTCGTGCAGCAGGTGCCGGCCGGTGTGGTGCCCGAAGACCCCGCCCAGCAGCCGGTGTGCGTGACTGCCGATGACGATCATCGCGGCGTCACCGGCCTGCGCGAGGAGGACCCGGCTGGGATCGCCCTCGGCGGCGAGCAGGTCGCAGTCACCCAGATCCGCCTCGCGAGGCAGGTCGAGCGCCCGGCGCACCGCGGTCTCCGCGCGGGCCAGGGCCTTCGCCTGCAGCTGGGCATCGGACCAGCCGAAGTCCTCGAGATCGGGGTCGACCGGCCGGAAGTAGGCACAGACCACGACCAGTCGGCCGCCGCGTACGCGAGCCTCCTCTGCGGCGAACCGCAGGGCCTCGTCGCTGTCCGGGCCGCCGTCACAACCGACGACGACCAGCCGACTCCGGGTCATCTCACTCGTCACCTTCTCCGGTCAGGCTACCCCCAAGCCACGTCCCGGCGGCGGGTCACCTTCCCCCAGATCAGCGGCCCACGCTGCCCATCACGCTGTCCGCCCGCGCCGCCCGCACGGCGTCGGGGGCGGCGTTGACCAGCGCGGCCCTGACGGCCAGCCGTTCGGCGTTCGAGTCACCGCCGGGCCCGCCGGCCGCACCACCGGCCTGCCCGAACAGCGCGGACCAGTCGGCAAGGTAGGTGAGCGTCGCCGCCCGCGCCGCCCTCAGCCGGGGAGCACGGCCGATGACCCGGTCATCGGCCAGCCGCTGCCGCTCCGCCTCGATCCCGGCCCGGCTCTGCAGCGCGGCGCTGCTGATCTGCCGGTAGAGCTCGCTGCGTACGGCCTGGCTGGTGAGCGGGGAGTTCAGCAGCGGTTCGGCGTACTGCACGACGTCCCGGGTGTGGGACACCGCCTGCTCCACCGATGCCTCGCCGGCCGCGGTCAGGCTGAGCAACCGGTCGTACGAGACACGATCCCTGCGTTGCTGCACCGCGCGCTGGTGCGGGATCACCACGGCGACCAGCAGCGACGCGACGACCACCCCGAGGGCGACCGTCCCCAGCAGCCAGCGTCGCGCCGGGCGCGGCTCGTCCCCGTACTCCAGCGCATCCGGGGCTGGCGTGACGTCGATCGGCGCGGTGATCTCGAGCGGCCGAGGCACCTGCTCGTCACCGTTGTCAGGGCGCCGGAAGCTCATGGTTCGGAGCATGCACCGTGCCTCGTACGGCCACAACTCGAGCCGAGCCGGGTACGTTTCGCGCGAGGGCAGGAGCAGTCGGTGAGGAGCGGACCATGGCCAAGCTGATCTATTCGGCGATCCAGTCGCTGGACGGCTACACCGTCGACAGGGACGGCAACTTCGACTGGGCGGCACCGGACGAGGAGGTGCACGCGTTCGTCAACGACCAGGAGCGCAGCATCGGCACCTACCTCTACGGTCGCGGGATCTACGACGTGATGGTCGCCTGGGAGACGATGCCCACCGGGGACGACCAGCCCCAGGTCGTACGGGACTACGCGCAGATCTGGCGGTCGGCGGACAAGGTCGTCTACTCCACGACGCTGGACCGCGCCTCCAGCGCGAGGACGCGGATTGAGCGGACCTTCGACCCGGAGGCCGTACGGCGGCTGAAGGCCGCGGCCGAGCGGGACCTCAGCGTGGGCGGTCCGCACCTTGCCGCTGCGGCGATCAGGGCCGGACTGGTCGACGACTTCCACCTCTTCCTCACCCCCGTCGTCGTCGGCGGCGGCACCAGGGCCCTCCCGGACGACGCCCACGTACGGCTCGAGCTGGTGCACGAGGACCGGTTCGCCGCCGGCGTGGTGCACCTGCACTACCGGGCCAAGGCCTGAGCGCTAACGGCCGGGCACGACCAGGCCGGTCTCGTACGCGGTGACGACCGCCTGGGTGCGGTCGCGCAACCCGAGCTTGCCGAGCAGTCGGCTCACGTGCGTCTTCACGGTCTCCTCGGTCACGGTCAACCGGGCCGAGATCTCGCTGTTGGACAGGCCTTCGGCCACCAGCCGGAGGACCTCGGTCTCCCGCGGGGTGAGTGTGGCGAGCGCGGCCGCCGGACGGAGCTCGGCCGCCGGACGCTGCCGGGCGAACTCGCTGAGCAGGCGGCGGGTCACGGCCGGGGCGAGCAGGGCCTCCCCGCCGGCGATGACCCGTACGGCGTCGAAGAGCCGCTCCGCCGTAACGTCCTTGAGCAGGAATCCGCTGGCCCCGGCGCACAACGCGTCGTAGACGTACTCGTCGAGGTCGAACGTGGTCAGGATGAGGACCCGCGGCGGGTCGCTTAGCGCGGTGATCTGCCGGGTGGCCTCGATGCCGTCCATCCTGGGCATCCGGACATCCATCAGGACGACGTCCGGGCGGACGGTGCGGCAGACCCGGACCGCCTCGGCGCCGTCGTGTGCCGTACCGGTGACGACGAAGTCCGGCTGCGTGCCCAGCAGGCCGGCGAAGCCGTCCCGCACGACCTGGTGGTCGTCGGCGACGACGACGCGAACCGGTCTGAGGTCGGGTGTCATCCGGCGAGCTCCGGCTTGACCGGGAGCACCGTCTCGACCAGGAACCCACCGCCGGGCGCCGGACCGGTGTGCACCTGTCCACCGACGGCAGCCGCCCGCTCGCGCATGCCGAGCAGACCGTGTCCGCTCGGGGCCACGTCCTGGCAACCAGGCCCGTTGTCCCGGATCCGCAGCCGTACGGCGTCGTCGGCGTAGTACAGCTCGACATCGACGGCGGCGCCGGGCGCGTGCCGCCTGGCGTTGGTGAGGGCTTCCTGGACGATGCGGTACGCCGCCAGCTCGACGCCGGGGTCGAGCGGGTCAGCGGGCCCACGGATGATGAGCCGGGTGCCGGCGCCTGTGGCTGCGCGTGCCTCGTCGAGCAACTCGTTGAGCTGCCGCAGGCCCGGCTGCGGCTGGAGATCGGCCGTGCCCACCTCCTCGCGGTCCTCGCGCAGCACCCCCAGCAGCAACCGCATCTCGGTCAGCGCAGCCCGTGCGGTGTCACCGATCGAGGACAGCCGCTGCGCGCCGGCCGGGGGCATCCCCGCCGTGGTCAGCCGCGCCGTCTCGGCCTGCACAGCGATCATCGAGATGTGGTGGGCGACGATGTCGTGCAGCTCGCGGGCGATCCGCGCGCGTTCGCCCCGAGCGCTGTGCTCGAGCAGCGTGCTCAGGATGTCCCGCCGGGCAGAGGTGTGGGCCGCAGCCTCGCGGCGGGCCCGACGAGCCGCCCCTGTCCACGCCGCGGCCATGGCCAAGGAGGCCAGCAGCACGGCGACGTCGGCCTGACGATGGACCGTGAGCGCTAGCCCGAGGAACGGCAACGCCAGGGCAGCGGCCAGCAGCTGCGAGCCGAGCCGGTAGAGGACCACCAGCTGGGCGACGGCCCCCGCGACGGTGACGGAGTGGAACGGAGCCAGCGAGAGGACGGTCGCCGCCGAGACGGCCACGGCCGCCGGAGCCGGTGGCAGGAACGCCAGCGGGAGCGTGCCGGCCACGGCGAGCAGGCTGAGCACGAGCAGGTACCACGCGCTGTTCCCGGTGGCGCGCAGGAGAGTCTCGGTGACGGCCAGCAGCGCCAGCAGGGTCCCGGCGGCAGCCTGCGCGTGCGGGGCTGCGGCGAGCCGGTCCCGCCACTCCTGCGCTCTGGCCATGCGCCATTGTCACCGCTCGCGGCCGGCCCGACGTCCCCCGTACGAGGGACGCTTCTGCGGCCAGCGGCCGCGAAGATCGCTCCGGAGCGTGACGACCGGCGACCCCGCCTTCCCTAGCGTTGCGGCCATGGAAGCAGGCATCG
>JAWWOL010000137.1:0-4408 GCA_033851695.1 Frankiales bacterium | reverse complement strand
GACCGAGGTTGCCGTACAGCTTGTTGTCGGCGTTCTCGCGCACGGCGCAGGTGTTGAACACCACCAGGTCGGGGCTCGCGTCCTGCCCCGCCCGGGCGTAGCCGGCCTGCTCCAGCAACCCGGCGATCCGCTCCGAGTCGTGGACGTTCATCTGGCAGCCGTAGGTCCGGACCTCGTACGTGCGCGCGCTCACGGTTAAGAGGGTACGTGCTCCAGCCGTTCCAGCTGGCGGGACAAAGCGGGTGGCGAGCGCCAAGCCCCTCCCGAGGGGCCACAGCCTCATCAGCCGGGGCGGCCACGGCCACGGGCTGCTGACGTCAGCGGGCGTGCTCGATCGCGCGCGACTCCCGGACCACGGTCACCCGGATCTGGCCCGGATAGGTCAGCTCGTCCTCGATCTGCTTGGCGATGTCGCGCGCGATCACCTGGGCCTGGATGTCGTCGACCGCGTCCGGCAGGACCATCACCCGCAGCTCGCGACCGGCCTGCATCGCGAAGACCTTCTCGACGCCTGGCTTGCTGGTCGCGATCTCCTCGAGCCGTTCGAGCCGCTTGACATAGCTCTCGAGGCTCTCGCGCCGGGCCCCCGGCCGGCCGCCGCTGATCGCGTCTGCAGCCTGGGTCAGCACGGCCTCGACCGACCGCACCTCGACCTCGCCGTGGTGGGCCTCGATGGCATGGACGACGTCCTCGTGCTCGCCGTAGCGCCGGGCCACCTCGGCGCCGATCAGCGCATGACTGCCCTCGACCTCATGGGTCAGCGCCTTGCCGATGTCATGGAGCAGGGTGCCCCGCTTGATCAACGCCGCGGGCAACCCGAGCTCGGCCGCCATGATGCCGGAGAGGTGGGCCGACTCGATCAGGTGCTTGAGCACGTTCTGCCCGTACGACGTCCGGTAGCGCAGCCGGCCCAGCAACGCGATCAGGTCGGGGTGCATCTCGGTGATGCCCACGTCGACCAGCGCGTCCTCGCCGGCGCGGACGCACAACGCCTCGACCTCGCCCTTGCTGCGCTCGTACATCTCCTCGATGCGCTGCGGATGGATACGGCCGTCGAGCACCAGCTTCTCCAGCACCAGCCGGGCGGTCTCGCGGCGGACCGGGTCGAAGCTCGAGAGCAGCACGGCCTCTGGGGTGTCGTCGATGATCAGGTTGACGCCGGTGACCTGCTCGAAGGCCCGGATGTTGCGGCCCTCACGGCCGATGATCCGGCCCTTCATGTCGTCGCTCGGCAGGTGCACGACCGAGACCACCGACTCGGCGGTCTGGTCGCTGGCGACCCGCTGGATCGCCAGGGTGACGATCTTGCGGGCCCGCTCCTCGCCGGTGTCGCGAGCCTCGGTCTCGATGTCGCGGACGATGATCGCGGCCTCGCGCTTCGCTTGGTTCTCGATGCCGTGCACCAGCTCTGCCTTCGCCTCGGCCGCCGTCAGGCCGGCGACCCGTTCGAGGATCAGCCTGCGCTCGGCCTCGACGTCCTGCAGCTCGGCCCGCAGGGCGCGCAGCTGCGACTCCTGGGCGGCCAGGTCGAGCTCACGGGCCTGGACCCGGCGTGACTCCTCCTCGACCCGGCGGGCCTCCTCGTCGAGGCGAGTCTCACGCTCGCCGATCCGCTGCTCGCGGCGCTCGAGGTCCAGCCGCAGGGTGTGGCTCTCGTCGGCGAGGGCCCGCAGCTCGTCGTCCAGGGATCGCCGAGCCTCCAGCGCTGCGTTGCTGGCCGTGATCTCGGCCTGCCGTCGGATCGACTCGGCGTCGCGTTCGGCGGACCGGCGCAGCCCGTCGGCGTCGCTTTCGGCGGACCGGCGCAGGACCGCCACGTCCGCCTCGGCGGCGCGCAGCACGGCAGCCTGCTCTCCCTGGGCCCGCTGCCGGGCCTCGGCGATCTCGGCCAGGGCGGCGGCGACATCGGGTGCGGGCTCGGCCACCGGCCGCAGTGACGCGCGGGCCTTGCGCAACAGCAGGACCAGCCACACCGCAACGGCCAGCGCGAGGACGAAGCCGACCAGCGCCAGCACGGCCAGGAACGTGGCAACGGCGCTCGACATCGGGCCTCCCGGTCCGCCAGGCGGCCGGACCAACCGGCGCGCAGCTCAGCAGGAAACGAGGCCTCTGCGCGCACGACCGAGACAGCCGAGGTCCGTCCAACGACCGAGGACAGCCCTAGCCCCGGCGCCGGAGCACCGGTGCCGTTCGCCCTGGCGCAGCCGCCGTCAGCGGCCGCGCGAAGCCTCCACCCACTCAATCCGGTCGGCCGGTCCGCCGCCCAAGCCTGCGGCGCCACCGGGTCCTCACGGACGCTCGTGACTGTCAGTGTCCTGTCAGTGTCGCTGTCTGGAACATCTATGTCTGCGGCGACCCGGCGGCCACCGTGAGGGTGGAACGTCGGCGCACGAAGATTTGCGCTTCCCTTCGCCTGCAGGCTAGGCGGAGGTCACAATCAGGTCAAGGACCGTCACATCCTGTCCCACTAGTCACAGGGTGCGGTTGTCGGCCGCCTCGACCAGCTCGGCCGCCTCGGCGCCCAGCGCCTCTCGGATCACCCGCCCGGCCACGCCCGCGGGGTAGCCCTTGCGGGCCAACATCGAGCTCAGCCGACGCACCCGGGTCGGCATCGGCAATCCCGCCGTGCCTGCCATCCGGCGGCGGACGAGGGCAGTCGCCGCCACGACCTCGTCCTCGTCGTCGACCTGGGTCAGGGCAGACTGCACCAGATCGGCGTGCACGCCCCGGCGGTGCAGCTCACCGGCCAGGGCGCGGCGGGCCAGGCCCCGACCGCCGTGGCGCGAGGCCACCCAGGCGTCGGCGAACGCGGCGTCGTCGACCAGGCCGGCGTCTGCGAGCCGGCGCAGCACCTCGGCCACGGCGTCGTCGGGCACGCCCTTGCGGCGCATCGCCTGGGCCAGCTCGCCCTGGGTGCGGGGCGCCGCGGTCAGCGCGCGAAGGCAGATCTCCCGGCCGAAGGACACCGGATCGGCGGCCAGTGCCTCGGCGGCCGCCGTGCGGGCGGCGGCTCGTCCCGTCGTCATGGCTGGGCTCAGAAGTCGACCGGAGCGGGCGCGATCGCCTCGGCGTCGAGGACCGCCCCGATGCCGAGCTTTTCCTTGATCCGCTTCTCGATCTCGTTGGCCATGTCCGGGTTGTCCTTGAGGAACGTCCGGGCATTCTCCTTGCCCTGGCCAAGCTGGTCGCCCTCGTAGGTGTACCAAGCGCCGGCCTTGCGGACGATGCCCTGGTCGACGCCCATGTCGATCAACGACCCCTCACGGGAGATGCCCTGGCCGTAGACGATGTCGAACTCGGCCTGCTTGAACGGCGGGCTCATCTTGTTCTTCACGACCTTGACCCGGGTGCGGTTGCCGACCGCCTCGGCGCCGTCCTTGAGCGTCTCGATCCGCCGGACGTCGAGGCGGATCGAGGCGTAGAACTTCAGCGCCTTGCCACCGGTCGTCGTCTCGGGCGAGCCGAACATGACGCCGATCTTTTCCCGCAGCTGGTTGATGAAGATCATCGTCGTGTGCGACTGGCTGAGCGCACCGGTGATCTTGCGCAGCGCCTGACTCATCAGCCGGGCCTGCAGGCCGACGTGGGAGTCGCCCATCTCGCCCTCGATCTCGGCGCGGGGCACCAGCGCGGCGACCGAGTCGATGACGATGATGTCGAGCGCCCCTGAGCGGATGAGCATGTCGGCGATCTCGAGCGCCTGCTCACCGGTGTCCGGCTGGCTGACCAGCAGCGCGTCGGTGTCGACGCCGAGCTTCTTGGCGTAGTCAGGGTCCAGCGCGTGCTCGGCGTCGATGAACGCCGCGATGCCACCGGCCGCCTGGGCGTTGGCCACGGCGTGCAGCGCAACCGTCGTCTTGCCCGACGACTCCGGGCCGTAGATCTCGACGATCCGCCCGCGCGGCAGGCCCCCGATGCCCAGCGCCACGTCGAGGGCGATCGAGCCGGTCGGGATCACCTCGATCGGGGCGCGGGTCTCGTCGCCGAGCCGCATCACGGCACCCTTGCCGTGCGCCCTCTCGATCTGGGCCAACGCGGTGTCCAGTGCCTTGTTGCGGTCCATCGGTGCTGCCATCTGGCCACCCCATCGGGTCGTGTCGAACGGGTCCACTGTCAGTCGCGACGCTAGAACCGGGCAGTGACAGAAAACAGAGCCAGTGTCCGGCTGTGGATGACGACGCGTTGTCCACAGTAGGCGAACACATGTTCGAACTCCATCACCGACACGCCGTACCCAGTCAGCGTTCCCGGTCGGGCACGTTGGCGGCGGAACACACCGCCCGCCAGACCACTTTGAGGTCGTCGCCGGCGGCGAGCGCCTCCTGCACCGTACGGCCGCCGAGCTCGCGGAGCACCTGGTCGCGTGCATAGGAGTCGGCGTAGGCGACACCGAAGTGGTGCTCCATCC
>JAWWOL010000301.1:0-2889 GCA_033851695.1 Frankiales bacterium | reverse complement strand
ATCCGGTCGAGCAGGAGCACCGCCGTCGTCAGCGCGCCCGGCGCCGCGGCCGCCTTGGCCAGGTCGAGGCGGTCGGGCACCGGGACCGTCAGCCCCACCTTGGCCACGGCTACCTGGGCGAGCCCTCCGGCGTCCGTGTAGGCGACCACGCTCTCGCCGACCCGGAACCCGTCGGCGCCAGCGCCCACGGCGCGTACGGTGCCGGCGACCTCGACGCCCGGCACGTACGGCCAGCGCGTGACGTAGGCCGGGTCGCCCCGGCGCGCCATCACGTCCTTGAAGTTGACGCCGGCGAACCGGACATCGACCGTCAGCTCGCCTGGACCGGGCTCGGGCGGGTCGACGTCGGTCACCGTGGTGCTCGAGCTGTCCGGCGCTGCGGCGGAGAAGACAACGGCACGCATCATGGTCGCCTTCCTTTCGACGATCGTCGTACGATGGTCGAACCTACCGCTTGTTTCGATGGCTGTCGAAAGGAGATCCGTGACGTCCTCCCGCCGGCCGCTGCTCGTGCACCCGCCCGTGGCTGATCTCCGGCTGGTGGCGGTGCTGAACGCGCTCGCCGACCCGACCCGCCTCACCATCGTGGCGACGCTGCGCGACGGCGGCGAGCGCCCCTGTGGCACGTTCCCAGTGAGCGTCGCGCCGTCGACGCTGACCCACCACTTTCGCGTGCTCCGCGAGGCCGGGGTCATCCGCCAGCGCGAGCAGGGCAAGCAGCGCTGGACCGACCTGCGACTGGAGGACCTCGACGCCCGCTTCCCCGGCCTGCTCGACGCGATCCTCGCCTCAGCCCCGGAAGGCCTTGCGGTAGGCCGTCGGTGACGTCTGGAGCCGCGAGCGGAAGTGGTGCCGGAACGTCACCACCGTCTGGAAGCCCACCGCCGTCGCGACCCGTTCGACCGGGTCGTCGCCGGCCTCGAGCAGCGCCAGGCTGGCCGCGATCCGCTGCCCGATGAGCCACTCGTTCGGGCTTTCACCGGTGACGTCGCGGAACCTGCGGGTGAACTGCCGCTCCGACAGGTGGGCCCTGGCGGCAAGGTCGCCGACGGACACCGTACGGGCCAGATCCCTTTCCAGCCAGGCAATCACGTCGTGGATCCGGCTGTCGTCGTCGGCCGCGACGGGTGCCTCGATGTACTGCGCCTGACCCCCGTCGCGGTGCGGCGGCGTCACCAGCCGGCGGGCGACCTGATTGGCGATCGCGGCACCGTGGTCGGCGCGGACCAGGTGCAGGCACAGATCAATGCCGGCTGCCGACCCGGCGGAGCTGAGCAGCTCGCCCTCGTCGACGTAGAGCACGTCGCGGTCGACCTTGACCGCCGGGTAGCGCTCGGCCAGGCGGTCCGCGTACCGCCAGTGCGTCGCGGCTCTGCGCCCGTCGAGCAGGCCGGTAGCCGCCAGGACGAAGGCGCCCGAGCAGATGGAGACGATCCGCGCGCCTCGCGCGTGAGCCGCGCGGATCTGCTGCTGCAGCACCTCCGGCACCTCGTCCTCAATCGGCCAGCCGGGGACGACCACCGTGTCGGCCTCGGCGAGGATCTCCAGCCCGTGCTGCACCTCGATGCTGATCCCGCCGACTGCGGGCTGCGGGCCCGGCGTGACGGCGCAGACCTCCAGCCGGTACCACGACGGGACGTCGAGCTCTGGTCGCGGCAGCCCGAACACCTCCACCACCACCCCCAGCTCGAACGGGGCCATGCCGGGATAGGCCAGGGCCGCCATGCGGTGTGGGGTGAGCGAGCGCATGACTGGATCTTAACGGTCGACGTCGTTTCGGACACTCGTCCGGTACGGGAACCCAGGTCAGCATGGGCGACATGCAGACTCGAAGCGCCGTCCTGGACCACCCCGCCGCCGACACCGCGGCAGCCGCCGAGCACTTCGCCGCGCGGCTCGCGTACGAAGCAGACTGCACTGACGTCGGAGCCGACATTGCCGCGGGAGTAGGGGGTTTCGTCGTCATCGACGTTCGAAGCCCAGAGCTCTATGAGGCCGGTCACGTGCCCGGCGCCATCAACCTGCCGCAGCGCAGGATCACCGCGGAGTCGATCGCGTTCCTCCCGCCTGAGCTGCTGCTGGTGACCTATTGCAACGGCGCGCACTGCAACGGCTCGACCCGTGGCGCGCTGCGGCTGGCGGCGCTCGGCCGCAGGGTCAAGGAGATGCCCGGAGGCATGGACGGCTGGGTTCGGGAGAACCTGCCGGTGCAGCACGGAAAGCCGGTGTGACAACGGATCCGGTGTCGCACTACGACATCGCCACCTCACCCGCGATGGCCACCACAGTGGGTGCGTTCTTCGCCAATCCTTAGAAATACGAGGGACTTTCGCCCCTGCCGGCAGACCTGGCCGACGCGCATGCTGAACCAGCAACGAGGTGCGAAGGCTGCGGGCGGACCCGCAGCTGGGCCCACTCCGACCTGGGAGTCGACATGCCCGCCGCACCTCCTATTCTGCTCGCTCTCGGACTCAACGGACCTGGCCGCTACCTGCACTGGGGCGTCATCCAGATCTCGGTGGCGAACGTCGTGGTCATCGCCGTCATGCTGGCCCTTTTCGTGGCAGCGCTCCTGCTGCCGTTCCCGGGCACCCGGCGGCGGAAGTGAGCGCCCCGGCAGTCAACGAGACTGCCGGCTGGACGGCATGGCTCCGCAACCGAGCGGTCAAGAGCTTTCCCCCTGAGCAGCTGCTGCCCGACGAGCAACCGGCGTACGTGGCCTCCTGGATCTACGTGTTCGGCGTACTCACCCTCGCGGCCCTGCTAGTCGTCGTGGGCACCGGCGGGATCCTCGCGTTGAAGGGGCCGGCCTGGTGGCACGGCTCGAGCCTCGGCCACTACGTCAACAGCACGCACCTGTGGAGCGTCGAGCTCTTCATGGGCTTCATG
>JAWWOL010000114.1:0-6065 GCA_033851695.1 Frankiales bacterium | reverse complement strand
GGCAGGTCGGCAGCCGGTACGACCAGCCGGCCGGTGCCGTCGGCAGCGCCGGCCTCGCGGAGCATCAGGCTGAACTCCAGGTCGGCGTTGCGGTAGAACCGGGCCTTGGGGTGCGGGCCCCCGACCGCCAGCCCGGCCGAGCGGCGGAACGCGAACAGGTAGCCCAGGATCGCGTCGACGTCGCCCGGGCCGGCGTCGACGAACGAGCGCCACTCGTCGGCCAGGTCGACGTTGACCCCTCGCCAGCCGGCGCCGGCCACCGTCGGGTCGTCGAAGGCGGCGATCACCGGCCGCAGCGCGTCCCCCTCGAGCAGCGTGGAGGGGTCGAGCCAGACGTGGATCCTGGCGATGTCGTGCCGGAGCAGGGCGACCCGGGCCGGGGCCCAACCGGCCGGCCGCTCGACGTGCAGCTCCTCGACCTGGCCGGGGTGGGCCGTCGCCAGCTCGTGCAGCAGGTCACCGGCGCCGTCGACGTTGCCGAGGTCGAGCCCCTGGACCACCACGCCGGGCGGCAGGTGCTCGACGAGCGCCTCGACGCAGGTCCGCAGGTCCTCCGGCCAGCCCTCGACCAGGATGCTGACCGTCGCGGGGCGCTGGTCCTGCTCACCCGTACGGTCGGGGAGGTCGGCGACGGACGCGAGCACCTCGTACGGCGGCTTGGGGGCGAGGCTGAAGCCGTCGGCGGTGTCGCGCACGACCCAGCCGGCCGCCGCGATCTCGTGGCGCAGGGCATCGGAGGCGGCAAAGTCCTTGGCAGTACGGGCCTCTGCCCGCAGCTGCGCGAGCGCGGCAACCTCGGCCGGTGGCTGGCTCACCCGAGCCGGACCACCGCACGGGACTGGCCGAGCACCTTGGCGCCGCCGGAGCAGACGGTCAGCTCGACCCGCACCTGCTGGTCGCCGAGCAGCTCGGTCACCTTGCCGGAGACCTCGAGCATCGCCCCCACGCCGTCGTCGGGCACGACGACCGGCTTGGTGAACCGCACGCCGTACTCGAGGATCGCCCCGGGGTCACCGAGCCAGTCGGTGAGCACCCGGGCGGCGGTGGCCATGGTGAACATGCCGTGCGCGATGACGTCGGGCAGGCCGACCTCGACCGCGACCCGCTCGTTCCAGTGGATGACGTTGAAGTCGCCGGAGGCGCCGGCGTAGCGGACCAGGTCGGCCCGGGTGACGGGGAACGACTGGGCCGGCAGCTCGGTGCCGACCTCGACGTCGGCGTAGCGCACGGTCATGACGCCGTGCCCCGGGCGACCAGGGTGGAGTAGGAGGTGCACACGTGCTCGCCCTCGACGGTCGAGACCTCGCCCCGGGTGGTCAGGATGTCGCTGCCGGCCATCGACTTGATGTTGTCGACGTGGACCACCACGGTCAGCCGGTCGCCGGCGCGTACCGGCCGGGCGGAGACGAACCGCTGGTCACCGTGGACGACCCGGGTGTAGTCCAGGCCGAGCTCGGGGTCGAACGCGACCTGCTCGGCCGCGCCGAGGGTGACCACGATCGGGAAGGTCGGCGGGGCGATCACGTCGGGGTGGCCGAGGGCACGCGCCGCCGCCGGGTCGACGTACGCCGGGTTGGGGTCACCGATCGCGGTGGCGAACTCGCGGATCTTCTCGCGACCGACCTCGTACGGAGGGGTGGGCGGATAGCTCCGCCCGATGAACGACGGGTCCAGTGGCATGGCGCCCATCCTGCCAGGTCCGGGCGTGACGGCGGACACGCAAAAGCCGTCCCCCGAGACAGGGGGACGGCCGGCGGAGCTGCGGGACTAGCGGGTCTCGCGGTGCTCGCGGTGGCAGCGGCAGTTGGGGCAGAACTTGTTCAACGACAGCCGGTCGGGGTCGTTGCGACGGTTCTTCTTGGTGATGTAGTTGCGGTGCTTGCACTCCTGGCAGGCCATGGTGATCTTCGGACGGACATCGGTGGCAGCCACGGAAGTGCCTCTCTGAAAGAACTGGGGACTCGAACAGGGTAGCCGAGCGGACGCGAGCAGCCAAAAGAGGCGGCCCGACCGAGCCCGCTCGGACTGGTTGAAGCAGTAGCGGAGGCCGGACTTGAACCGGCGACACAGCGATTATGAGCCGCTTGCTCTACCAAGCTGAGCTACTCCGCCTGGCGACCCGCGCGATGTCGGTGAGGACGCCGCTGCCGATCTCCTGGAGCCCCCTTACGGAATCGAACCGTAGACCTTCTCCTTACCATGGAGACGCTCTGCCGTCTGAGCTAAGGGGGCCGAACGCGTAGGCGAGACTACACGGTCACGTCCACCCCCGACGAACCATTGCCGGGCCCTTCTCACCAGCTGGTCGCGGCCCCCGCCGGCGGCCGTTCGCCCCGGGTCTGGAACGTCACCCGCCAGTCCTCATCGGTCTCGCCGTCGATCTCGAGCCGCCACTCGTAGCGCCTGCCGGGAGCCAGCGGCACCTGCGCCAGGTTGAGGGCGAGCGCGAACGGCTGGGCGGTGCCGGCGGCGACTCCCGGCGGCCGGCCGACCTCGAAGTCGGTGTGCGCCTCGATGCCCCTGGCCTGACCCCCGTCGGGCGCCGGCAGCGGGTGCAGCTGCCCGTCCTCGCCGAGCAGCCGGACCACCATCACGTGCCTGCGGTTGGTCTGGTCCCAGGGCACCTCGACCAGCACGCCGATGCCCATCGTGACCGGGTCAGGGCCGGCCAGCGTCCAGCCGGCACCGAGGACGTCGAGCTTGCCCTCGGAGACGCGGGCGTGGTCCGCCAGGATCAAGGTCGCCTTCATGACCACGACCCTAGCCCGTACGACGAAGGCCCCCGACCGGGTGCGGTCGGAGGCCTCGTACGAGATGCGGTGGGAGGTGCAGGGTTCGAACCTGCGTAGGCTGAGCCGGCAGATTTACAGTCTGCTCCCTTTGGCCACTCGGGCAACCTCCCGCTCACCGCCGGCGAACCGGCGACGCATGAGAATAGCCGATGTGGCGGGCAGCCCGCCAAGGGAGTTAGGCAGTTCGCGAGACAGCGCAGAAGGGATGCACGCCGTGGCCGACTCGTCGTTCGACGTCGTCAGCAAGGTCGACCACCAGGAGGTCGACAACGCCCTCAACCAGGCAGCCAAGGAGGTCCTGCAGCGCTACGACTTCAAGGGCACCGGTGCCTCGATCGCCTGGTCCGGCGAGGCGGTCGAGATCAAGGCCAACTCCGACGACCGGGTGCTGGCCGTGCTCGACGTCTTCAAGGAGAAGCTGGTCCGCCGCAGCGTGTCGCTGAAGTCGCTGGACCACGAGGACCCGCAGCCCGCCGGGGGCAACAACTCGCGGCTGGTCGTCTCGATCAAGCAGGGCCTCGACGACGACAAGGCCAAGGCGATCGTCCGCAAGCTCAAGGAGGCCGGGCCCAAGGGGGTCAACGCCCAGCGGCAGGGCGAGACGGTGCGCGTCTCGTCGAAGAAGCGGGACGACCTGCAGGCGGTGATCGCGCTGCTCAAGGGCGAGGACTTCGGCGTACCGCTGCAGTTCGAGAACTACCGCTGAACCTGGTTCGGCCAGCCCTCGGCGATTTGTGGAGCCTTTTGTGCGCCAGGGCGCAGAGGATGTTCCACAGACCGGCCGGGGCGGTGTCCAGCCGGGCTAGTGGCCGGTGGCGAGGTCGGCGGCGTGGAGGACCCACTCCGGGTAGACCGACAGCGCCACCGTGACCGCCGCCGCCAACGCGATCGCCGAGGCGACCAGCACCGGCACCGTACGGGTGGGCACTGCCGGCTCGAGGCTCGTGGGGCCGAACAGCGAGAACGCCCACGAGACGTAGTAGTACAACGCGATGACGGTGTTGACTGCCATGACCGCGGCGAGCCATGGCAGGTGCCCGTCCAGGACGGCACGGAAGACGGTCAGCTTGGCGAACAGCCCGGCCACCCCCGGCGGCAGGCCGGCCAGGCAGGCGAGGAAGAACGCCAGCGCGACGGCAAGCAGCGGCTGCCGTGAGCTCAGCCCCCGGTAGTCCGCGAGCAGCTGGCCGGGCGAGCGCCTGCCGACCGCGATCACGCAGGCGAACGCGCCGAGGTTCATCGCGGCGTAGATCGCCAGGTAGGCGAGCAGGGCCGACTCGGCCGTCCCGAGGGACACCGCCCGGCCGTGCTGGGAAGCCGCAACCCCCAGCGGCACCAGGATGTAGCCGGCCTGGGCGATGGAGGACCATGCCAGCAGCCGTACGGCGTGGCGTTGCCGCAGGGCGACGAGGTTCCCGGCTGTCATCGTGAGCACGGCCAGCACGGCGAGGACCGGACCCCACACGTCGGCGTAGGGGCGGAAGCCGACGAAGAGCAGCAGCGCCAGCCCCGCGAACCCGGCCGTCTTGGAGACCACCGACAGGAAGGCCGCGACCGGCACCGGTGCGCCCTGGTAGGTGTCGGGCACCCAGGCGTGGAACGGCACCGCCGAGACCTTGAACGCGAAGCCGGCGAGGGTCAGCACGATCGCCGCGGACGTCACCGGCAGCCTGGGCTGGGCGGACAGGGCGGCCGCCACCTGGTCGAGCTGCAGCGAGCCGGTGACCCCGTAGACCAGGCTCATGCCCATGAGGGTGACCGCGGTGGCGACCACGGAGATCAGGAAGAACTTCAACGCCGCCTCGGCCGAGCGGGCGTCGTCGCGGCGCAGGCCGACCAGCACGAACGCCGGCAGCGACACCACCTCCAGCGACACCAGCAGGCTGAGCAGGTCCCGGCTCGACGCCATCGTCAGGGCGCCGACGACGCTGGCCAGCAACAGGAAGTGGTACTCCCCCGCCGGCAGCTTGGACTCGGTCAGCTCGGTCCGGCCGAGCAGCAGCACCACCACTGTCGACGCCAGCACGATGACCTGGAAGGCGACGGCGAACCGGTCCTCCACGTAGGAGCAGGCGCCGGGGGACAGGCAGAACGTCGTACGGGGCCGGTCGCTGCTCAGCGCGAGCGCGGCCACCAGCGCGGCGACAACACCGGCCACGGACAGGGGTACGGAGAGCCAGCGACGCCGCGGCGGCCAGAACAGGTCGGCGACCAGCACGAGCAGGGCCGTCCCGGCGACGATCAGCGCGGGCAGCAGGGCGACCAGGTCGACGGCCTGGGTCTTGGCGACGGTCACCGCAGGCCCCCGGTGAGTGCCGCAACCGCGCCGCTACTGATGCCGAGGACCAGCCTCGGCCAGACGCCGATCGCGATCGTCAGCACTACCAGCGGGGTCCACACGGCGAGCTCGACCAGCCCGGCATCAGGGAGGTGTACGTCACGCCAGCGCGGCGGCACGACGCCCTGGTTGACCCGCGCCAGCATCCAGAGCAGGTAGGCAGCGGTGAGCACGGCACCGATCCCCCCGGCGGTCATCAGGCCGAGGAACAGCCCGCGCGGCAAGCCGGCCGCCGGGTGGTAGGCGCCGAGCAGCGCGAGCATCTCGCCCCAGAACCCGGCCAGCCCAGGCAGTCCGAGCGAGGCGATCGCGGTGAAGCCGAGCAGGCCGCCGAGGTAGGGGACCTTGGCCTGCGCGCCGCCGCCGATCTCGTCGATGACGTCGGTGTGGTAGCGGTCCTTGAGCGACCCGACCAGGAAGAACAGCAGGCCGGTGATCAGGCCGTGGGCGACGTTGCCGATCAGGGCGCCGTTGATGCCGACCTGGGTCAGCGTCGAGATGCCGAGCAGGACGAAGCCCATGTGCCCGACGCTGCTGAACGCGATCAGTCGCTTGAGGCTGCGCTGCGCCAGGCAGACGAGCGACCCGTAGACGATGCCGATCGCCGCCAGCACGCCGAGGTAGGGCGCAAAGTCGTGCGCTGCCAAGGGAAGTGCGGGCAGCGCGATCCGGATCAGCCCGTACGTGCCCATCTTGAGCAGGACCCCGGCGAGGAGTACGGAGCCGATGGTCGGAGCCTCGGTGTGCGCGTCCGGCAGCCAGGTGTGCAGCGGCCACATCGGCGCCTTGATGCCGAAACCGACCAGCAGGGCGAGGAACACCAGGTCCTGGGCACGGTGGCTGAGGCCGCCGGCCCCGAGCACGCTGAAGTCGAACGAGTGGTGCGCCAGGCCGATGCCGAGGAAACCCAGCAGCATGAACGCAGAGCCGAACAG
>JAWWOL010000113.1:0-9166 GCA_033851695.1 Frankiales bacterium | reverse complement strand
GGTGAGCGTGCCGGTGAGACCGAGCAGCTGCGCCGCAGGCGCCGCGATCAGTGAGCCGACGACGATGCCGGCGACCGAGGCGGGGAAGGCAAAGCCGTAGGCCCGGGCGAAGACCTCTTCCGGCAGCTCTGTCTGCAGTGCCGTCTCGGCGCACACTTCGACGATGATCGCGCCGGCGCCGTTGAGGGCGGTGAGCAGCATGGCGGCGCCCAGCATGGGGGTCACCGCCAGCAGCGGCAGGGAGGCGCTGACCAGCAACAGGGACAGCACGATCGCCCGGGACTGGCCGACCTTCCTGATGAGGCGGCCGATCACAACGGTTCCGATCAGCCCGCCGAGTCCGGTGCCGGTCAGGAGCAGGCCGTAGCCGGCGTCCTGCCAGCCCAGCTTGCGGCTGAGCAGGACGAGCAGGACCGTCTCCACGCCGTAGACCAGGCTGCACATGATGTCGGCGCCCACCAGCTTGGCCGCTCCGCGGTGCCGCAGGAGCTCCTGGGCCCCCGCGGTGACGGCCGGCCACCAGCCCTGCTGCTCCTCAGGCTGGGCCGGTGGCCGGAACACCTCGGGCTGGGAGATCGCGGCCGTGAGGGCCGCGGAGGCGACGAAGGTCGCGGCGTTGATCTCGAAGGCCAGGGTGGCATCACCCAACACCAGCAGCAGCGCGCCGAGCGCCGGCCCGGCGATGATGGCCAGCGGGCCGACGGCCGCGCGGATCGCGTTCGCCGCCTGCAGCTGCTCCCTCGCCACCAACCGCGGGAGGGTCGCTGCCGCGCAGGCCGGATGCGGGCTTGCGGCCGCGGTGGCGAGTGCGGCGAGCGCCGGGGCGAGGACGACGGGGAGGTGCCAGACCGCGACCGCGGCGAGCCCGATCATCGTCGCGGCGCGTACGGCATCCGATCCGATCATGATCAGCCGGCGGTCGAACCGGTCCGCCAGCAGGCCGCCGATGGGCCCCAGGACCACGATCGGCACGACCCGGGCCGCGGTGGTGACGCTCACCCAGGTGGCACTCTGCGTCCGGTCGTAGATCAGGGCGAGCAGGGCCACGTTGTAGAGCCAGTCGCCGAGCTGCGACACGGTGAGGGCGGCGAGCAGCCGGCGGAAGCTCCGCTGCCGCAGTACGGGGTTGATCATGGCTGGCCTCGCGTCTCTCGGGAAGTGCCGACAGATCGAGACTCGCAGTAAGAGGCAGCCCCCACATGGGGCGGTCGCCGTATCTTGCCGTGCCGGTTTGCTTACCTGGGACGGCCGAGATCCGGCGGTCCGACCGCCCGGCTTAGAGCGACGACACCGGTGCTTAGCCGGCCCGGTTTGCCAGCCCGAGCCGGTGGACGAGGGTGGCCGCCTCGACCCGACCGCTGACGCCGAGCTTGGCCAGGATGTTCGACACGTGGACGCTGGCCGTCTTGGGGCTGATGAACAGCTCCTTGGCGATCTCGGGGTTGGACCGCCCGTCGGCAAGCATGAGCAGTACGTCCAGCTCGCGCGGCGTCAGCGCGTACCGCGACAGCTTGTCCTCCTCGGCGGCTGACCCAGGGGCTTGCGGCATCGGCTCGGCGCCGAAGCTGAGCCTCGCCTGGCGGGCCAGCTGCTCCGCCTGCTCGATCAGAGGCGTTGCGCCGATCCGGGTCGCCAGGCCGTGCGCCTCGGTGACCGACCGTTCCGCGGCCTCACGCTTGCCGGCCAGCGCGTGGATCTCGGTCAGCCGGAGCAGGCAGTAGGCCAGCTCGTACGCACGCCCGAGGTCGCGCCAGATGGTGGCTGCCGTCTCCCAGGGCGCCGGGTCGTGGTCGTCGGCGTAGCGGCTGCGCTCTCCGGCGCACATTGCCCGGAACCCCTGCGCCGGCGGGTTGTTGACCTGGAAGGCGGCAACCGCGTGCTCGACCACCGCGTCGAGCGGCTCGGCCTGCCTCCGGCGGTCGCGGGCGCGGATGGCCAGGTCCGCCTGGATCCGGGTTCCCAGCCAGGCCAGTGGCCAGTTGTAGCGCGCCGACCATGCATCGGAGTCGCTCTCGCGCAGGAGCGGGCGTAGCAGGTCGAGCGCGCCGGTCAGGTCGCCGGTGACCCGGGCCAGCTCCGCCGAGGTGAACGCCAGCGGGCTGTCGAACTGCGACTCGGACTTGTCGCCCATCAGTCGTCGGGTGCTCTCAAGCGCCGCACGGGCGTCGTCGTAGCGGCCGGCCAGCACCGCCATCTGTGCCCGTACCTCCAGCACGGACGCGGCGAAAACGCCTTCGGGCTCGGCGGCCAGCGTGGTCATGATCAGCTGTTCGGCCTCAGCCCACCGGCCCAGCCGGACCATCGACTCCACCCGGTTGCCGGTCAGGAACGCACCGAGGCTGCGCGAGTATCCCGCCCGCTCGGCGAGCGCGGTTCCTTCCGTGGCCAGCGCGACGGCTTCTGCGCTGCGTCCGAACAGCTCCAGCGAGTCGCTCAGGTTCACGTATCCGCGCAGTGCGGTGGACGCGTGCCCCGCCGCCAGCGCACGGTCGATGCCGGCCCGTCCGGCCGCAAGCCCGGCTTCCAGGTCGCCGAGCTGGGCGGTGACGACCCCGAGGGTGATCTGTGCGTCGGCTTGGTACTGGTCGGCGCCGGAGAGCCGGGCAGCGGTCACGGCCCGTTGGCCCATCGAGGCCGCAGCGGTCGCGTCGTCGACCCGCATCAGGGCGTTGGCCATCGCGGACAGTACGACGGCGTGGGCGATGGTGGTCTCCTCGGGCGGCAGTCCGCTGAGGGCGTCGGTGAGCGCAGTAATGCCCAAACGGCTCAGGCCCAAGGCGCTGAAGCCCTGTGCCTTGCGCTCGAGCAGGATCGCGCGACGGCTCGGGTCACCGCCGTCCCCGAGCTCGGTGATGGCCTGATCCAGCAGAGCGAGCGACCGGTCCACCTCGCCGGTTGCGAAGGCGGCTTGGGCAGCCAGCCGGAGGACCTCGACCTGATCCGTGCCGGCGGCCGTTTGCGCGTCGGCAACCCGCGGCCAGATCTGCAGGGCCCGCTCCAGGTGCTGGAGTGCCTCGGCAGGGGCGAAGCGCTGGGACGCCTGGGCCGCCGCTTCGACTGACGCGCCCAACGCCCGCGGTAGGTCCAGTGCCGCATACCAATGATGGGCGAGGTCCGCAGCCACCGCGCCTCGGTCGTCACCGGCGATCTCCGGCCGCGCGCTGAGCACCTCGCCGTACGCGTGGTGCAGCCGCCCCCGCTCGCCCGGAAGCATGTCGTCGTACACCGCGTCGCGCGCCAGGGTGTGGCGGAACGAGTAGCCGCGGCCGGCGTCGTCCACCACGAGCAGGTGGTTCTCGACGGCCTCGCGCAGCGCGGTGAAGGCGGCGGCCTCCTCCAACCCGGAGACCTCGAGCAGGAGCTGTTCCGGCACCCACCTGCCTCCGACCGAGGCGGTCCGCAGCAGCCGCTGGGCCTCCGGTCCCAGCCCGTCAACGCGGGCCAGCAGCACGTCACGCAGCGAGGGCGGAAGTCCGGTCGGATCGCCGCCGGCCATGACGACGCCGAGCAGCTCCTCGACCAGGAAGGCGTTGCCCTCCGATCGGTCGAACACCGTGTCGAGCAGGGTGTTCTCCGGGAGACTGCCCAGGATGGCGGCGAGCTGGCTGGCCACCTCCTGCCGGTCGAACCGCACCAGCTCGACGCGGTGCACAGAGCGCGAGCGTTCCCAGGTCGTGAGCAGCGAGCGCAGCGGATGACGCCGGTTCAGCTCATCGGATCGGAAGGTGCCGACCACCGCGACCGGTACGACCCGCAGCGCGCGTACGAGGTAGGCGAGCAGCTCCACCGTGGACCGGTCCGCCCAGTGCAGGTCCTCGATGACGATGAGCACGGGGCTGGTGTTCGAGAGCCGCTCGACCAGCCCGAGCACCAGCTCGAGCACCTGTGGTCCCTGGGCCTCCTGCGCTTCGTTGCGGGGTGGCAGGTCAGGATCCAGGTTGGGCAACAGCCGCAGCAGTGTCCCCCGAGCCGGGCCGAGCACCCGGTCGAACTCCTCGCGGTCCATCGACCGCGACAACACGCGCAGGGCGTCGACCAGCGGGGCGAACGGCAGGCCCTCGGCCCCGAGCTGGACGCAGTTGCCGAACAGCACCCGCATGTCGAGCGCCGCCGCCTCGGCGACCAGCTCGGCGACCAGCCGCGACTTGCCGACGCCTGCCTCCCCGCCGATGAGGGCGACACCGGGCGTGCCGTCGACGGTCCGGCGCAAGAGGTCGATCAGCTGGGAGCGCTCGTCACGACGCCCGACGAAGACAGGGCTGACGAGGCTAGTGGTCATCGGGTCGGGAAGGTCGTCTGCTCCGGCAAACCCGACGCGCGTCGCCGGTCGGCCAGTGCGGTCACGCTGCTCCTCGATGACGAACGGAAAGCTCGTCGCCAAGATATCAGCCCTCGAGTCGCTGCCGACCCCGTTCGCCGGCGTTCGGGACCCGTACGACAGGACCGGTGTTCACCATCAGGGTGACGATGTCGAACACGACCGTCGCGGCGGCGAGCGAGGTGATTTCGGCGTGGTCATAGGCCGGCGCCACCTCGACCACGTCACCGGCGACGATGTTCAGCCCGTTCAGCCGGCGGAGCATGGCCAACAGCTCGCGGGAGGTCAGTCCGCCCATCTCCGGCGTGCCGGTGCCCGGCGCGAAGGCGGGGTCCAGGACGTCGATGTCGATCGACAGGTAGACCGGCGTGTCGCCGACCCGGCGGCGTACCACGTCCACGGCGCCCTCCACACCCAGCACGTCCAGGTCGCCCGCGCGGATGACCCTGAAGCCGAAGGACGCATCGTCGCGCAGGTCGATGCTGTCGTAGACCGGCCCGCGGATGCCGACGTGGATCGACTTGTCCTCGGCCAGCAGCCCCTCCTCGAAGGCGCGCCGGAAGACGGTGCCGTGCGTGATTGGTGCGTTGAAGTAGGTGTCCCAGGTGTCCAGGTGCGCGTCGAAGTGCACCAGCGCGACCGGGCCGTGCTCCCGGGCGACCGCACGGAGCATCGGCAGCGCGATCGTGTGGTCACCTCCGATGGCGACGATGCGGCGGTCCGAGCCGCCCAGCAGCTCCGAGGCGTGGGCCTCGATCTGGCTCACCGCCTCGGCGATGTCGAACGGCGAGACCGGCACGTCACCGGCGTCCACCACCTGGAGCTGCTGCAGCGGCGCCACGCCGAGCTCGACGTGGAAGCCCGGCCGCAGGTTGCGGGCTGCCTGCCGGACCGCCATCGGGCCGAAGCGGGCCCCTGGACGGTAGGACGTCCCGCCGTCGAACGGGACGC
Source organism: Frankiales bacterium (assembly GCA_033851695.1). Classification (GTDB taxonomy): domain Bacteria; phylum Actinomycetota; class Actinomycetes; order JAWWOL01; family JAWWOL01; genus JAWWOL01. Next base: position 3,897 of record JAWWOL010000113.1, on the reverse strand, counting down.
CCAGGATGGCGATGTCGTAGTCGCTGACCTGGTGCAGGTCGGGGATCCGGGCGAAGGTGCCGGGTCCGGCGAAGCGGGGGACCTTGGTCGCGTCGAGGGCGCCGATCGGGGCGGGTTTGGGGGTCATCGCCGAATCTTCCTCCGGGACGTCTGCGGCTTCAGTTCCGGGCGACCGCCTCGAGCTCGGTGCGGCAGGGTTGCCGACGCCATTAGGCTTGGTTCGGTGAGCCTCCACCTCCACGACTCGCTGTCGCGCCAGCTGCGGCCGTTCGTGCCGCTGCAGCCCGGCCGGGCCGGCATCTACGTCTGCGGCCCCACGGTGCAGTCCCCGCCGCACGTCGGGCACGTCCGTTCGGCCGTCGTCTTCGACCAGCTGCGCCGGTGGCTGATGGCCAGCGGCTACGACGTCACCTACATCCGCAACGTCACCGACATCGACGACAAGATCCTGCACAACGCCGGTCACGAGGACATCCCGTGGTGGCAGCTGGCCGAGCGCAACACCCGGCTGTTCACCGCGGCCTACGACGCCGTCGGCTGCCTGCCGCCGACCTACGAGCCCCGGGCGACCGGGCACGTGCCCGAGATGGTCGTGCTGATGGACCGGCTGATCGCCGCCGGCCACGCCTACGCCAGCGGTGGCGACGTCTACTTCGACGTGCGCTCTATGCCGTCGTACGGCGCGCTGTCCGGGCAGCGGCCCGACGCGATGATGGCGACCGAGAAGATCGACGACGACCGACCCAAGCGCGACCCGCTCGACTTCGCGCTGTGGAAGGGGGCCAAGCCGGGTGAGCCCTGGTGGCCGACGCCGTTCGGTCCCGGCCGGCCAGGCTGGCACCTCGAGTGCTCGGCGATGGCGACGAAGTATCTCGGCACGACCTTCGACATCCATGGTGGCGGCCTCGACCTGGTCTTCCCGCACCACGAGAACGAGCTGGCCCAGTCGGTCTGCGCAGGGGACGGTTTCGCCAGGACCTGGCTGCACCACGGGCTGCTCAACATCGGCGGGGAGAAGATGAGCAAGTCGCTCGGCAACTCCTTCGTGGTGGCCGACGTTCTCGAGCGGGTACGGCCGCAGGTGCTGCGCTACTACCTCGGCTCGGCCCACTACCGGTCTGGCCTCGACTACACCGACGAGGGCCTCGCAGAGGCCACAGCGGCGTACGGGCGGATCGAGACCTTTGTGCGCAACGCACTCGAGCTGCTCGATGGCGAGCCGACAGTCGAGTCGGATTCCCTTGCCTGGCAGGCATTCTCGGCTGCCATGGACGACGACCTGGCGATCCCGGCCGCACTCGCGGTCGTGCACCAGGCCGTTCGGTCGGGCAACGCCGCCCTCTCCGAGGGTGACCGCCAGACTGTGGCCTATGCGTTGGCCGACGTCCGCCGGATGCTGGTCGTGCTGGGCCTCGATCCGGTGACTCAGTGGCCGGCCGCCGGCCAAGCTGACGTCACCGGGACCATCGACGCGCTGGTCCGCCTTGCGTTGGATGCTCGCGCAGATGCCCGTACCCGTAAGGACTTTGCGGCAGCCGACGCCGTACGCGACCAGCTCGTCGCAGCCGGCATCCACGTCGAAGACACCGCAGAAGGACCGCGTTGGCGGTTGCGAGGAGAGCACTGATGGCACTGCCCAAGAAACGACCGTCGAGCAAGAAGGACCCACTCGTCGGGTCCGGCGGTCAGCGACGAAAAGCCTTGAAGGGCAAGGGTCCCACGCCCAAGGCGACGGACCGCCCGCAGCATCCGGCTGCCCGCAAGGCCAGTGCCGCCTCCAAGCGGGCGGCCGCCGGCAAGAAGGCGCTCGCTGCTGACCGGACCCGGTCCGAGACCGCACCGGGCGGCGGCACCGGTGGTGTGCGCCGGGGCCGGCCTGGTGTCGAGGTGCCGGAGTACGTCGCCGGGCGCAACCCGGTGGTCGAGGCGCTGCGGGCCCGGGTGCCGGCTGCGGCGTTGCACGTCGCGATCGGCATCGAGTCGGACATGCGGGTCAGCGAGGCGATCAAGCTCGCGGGCGACCAGCGGGTGCCGATCATCGAGTCGAGCCGGTCCGAGCTCGACCGGTTCACCGAGCGGGCCATGCACCAGGGGCTGGCGCTGCAGGTCCCGCCCTACGACTACCAGCACCCGGACGACCTGCTGAGCCACGCGCTCGAGCAGACCGCGCCTGCGTTGGTCGTCGCCCTCGACGGCGTCACCGACCCGCGCAACCTCGGTGCCATCCTGCGTTCGGGCGCGGCCTTCGGCGCGCACGGCGTCCTCGTACCCGAGCGTCGTGCCGCCGGTGTGACGTCCTCGGCCTGGAAGGCCTCGGCCGGGGCTGCCTCTCGCATCCCGGTCTCGCGCGCGGTCAACCTGACCCGGACGCTGAAGGACTACGCCAAGGCGGGGCTGATGATCGTCGGACTGGCGGCGGACGGCGAGGTCGAGCTGTCCGACCTCGAGATCGCGTCGGAACCTTTGGTGCTGGTGGTCGGCTCGGAGGACCGAGGTCTTTCCCGGCTGGTCGGGGAGGCTTGCGACGTGCGGGTGCGGATCCCGATGGCGAGCGGCAACGAGTCGCTCAATGCCGGGATCGCCGGAGCTGTGGCGCTGTACGAGATCGACCGCAGGCGGCGTACCCAAGGCTGAGCCCGGGTGCGACCATGTGGGGCATGTTCCAGGACCGGGTGGACGCCGGTCGACGTCTGGGCGATGCCCTCGCTGCGCGACCGGGGCGACCGGCAGTCGTGCTGGCGCTGCCGCGCGGCGGGGTGCCGGTCGGCGCCGAGGTCGCACACGCGCTCGGCGCACCCCTGGACGTCATCCTGGTCCGCAAGCTCGGGGTGCCGGCGCAGCCCGAGCTCGCGTTCGGCGCGATCGGTGAGGACGACGTTCGCGTCCTCGACGACGACATCGTCCGCGGCAGGCGGGTGACCGCGGCGCAGCAGGCCCAGATCGAGGAGCGGGAACGGGACGAGCTGCTCCGTCGGGTCGATCTCTACCGGGCGGGGCGTCCGCAGGAGCCGATTGCCGGTCGCGCGGTGCTCGTCGTCGATGACGGCGTTGCCACGGGTTCGACCGCACGGGCCGCCTGCCAGGTGGCGTGGGCGCGTGGCGCGCAGGCGGTCGTGCTCGCGGTCCCGGTCGCCGCGGCCGGGTCGCTGGAGGCGTTGCGGGACGTCGCCGACGAGGTCTTCGCACTGGAGGTCCCGCGCGCCTTCCGATCCGTGGGGGAGTGGTACGCGGACTTCCGGCCGACGACCGACCGCGAGGTCGATGCGCTGCTCAGCTCGGCCAGGGGACCCGTGCAGGGTTCCTGACAGACCCTTGTCGGCGGTGCCTGCGGGGAGCAGTCTCGAGTCATCCAAACCGCGGTTCGCTGACTCGAGGAGGAGCCATGCACGCGAATGTCGGAGAGCGGATCATCGTGAGGGGGCGGCACCAGGGTGAGCGGGACCGGGACGGCCTGATCCTCGAGACCCGCGGCCCCGACGGGGCGCCGCCCTACCTCGTGCGCTGGTCGTCCGACGGCCATGAGGCTTTGTTCTTCCCCGAGAGCGACACGATCATCGCGCACGAGGCGCCGAGCAGCTGAGGGCGAAGATCGCCTCGTCAACCTCGGCTGTCGGGGCGGCGTACTGCACAGCTCGTGAGCAGCCCCCTGCGCCAGGTGGGTCTGATTGACCGTCCCGGACCGGCTCCGGAAAGCGCCGGATCGTAGCCAGCGGCATGCCGGACGCGCGGAACAGCCGACACGTCCGGAGGCACTGCACGTCGTGCTCGCTGTGCGCAAGGGAAAGTTGACGGCCGCCCCATCGCGGGCGTCGCGGGCGCGTGACTAGGGTGCCGCTGACCGGGTCCTCAAGGCGTCGGGTACCCAGGCCGTCGCCGGGATGCACTCCGTCCAGCGCG
>JAWWOL010000111.1:0-6525 GCA_033851695.1 Frankiales bacterium | reverse complement strand
CCGCCGGCCTGACCGTGGAGCGACCGCCGGGGTGGCGTCGAGAGCCACCCTGCCGCAAGCCCAAGGAGAGCACCATGCCCGGAACGAAGACCGGAGTCGGCACCCACGCGTGGACCTCCCGAACCGGCGGCCACCTCACCCGGGCAGAGACGCGCAGCCTGCTGCCGAGACTCGCGAAGGTGCACGCGGTCAACGTCGTCGGGCGGCTGGCGATGCTCGCGCACGTGAACTCCGGCCGGCGCGTGCTGCTCACGCCGGCGGCGCTGACTCCGCCGTCGTCGGTCCTGACCCGGGCGGCGGAGGAGCAGGCGCACCAGCGGCTGACGCCGATGCTCCTCGGCCATTCCTACCGGACGTACGCGTTCGGCATGGCGATCGGGACGATCGAGGGCGTCGACGTTGATACCGAGCTGCTGTTCGCGGCGGCGATGCTGCACGACGTCGGCCTGACCGGGCAACGCCAGTCGTCCGACTTCACGCTCGCGAGCGCTCGCGCCGCCCGCGACCTCGCGGAGAACGTCGGCTTGTCAAGCACGGCGACCGAGATCATGCGGACCGCGATCACGATGCACCACAGCCCCGGGGTGACGCTTGCCGACGGTGCCGTCGCCTACCTGCTGTCGGGTGGCGCGGGTGTGGACGTCGCCGGGCTGAAGTCGTGGCAGCTGCCTCCGGACGTGCTGACGACGGTCGTCCGGGACTGGCCCCGGTTGGGTTTCAAGCGCGGCTTCGCCGAGCTGTGGCGAGCCGAGGCCGACGCTGTGCCCGCCGGCCGGGCGCGGCTGTTACGCCGGTACGGCGCGTTCGACCTCGCCGTCAAGCTCGCCCCCTTCGGCGACTGACCGTGTCCACGCCCGTGCGGCTCGGCACCGAGGACGACGAGCGGTTTCCGTCCGAACCTGGCCATTTCGCCGGCGCGAACGCACCAGCTCCGGAACAGGCTCTGCCCAACACCCAAGACCTGAGGAGCTGGCCATGACCGCCATCCGCATCGAGACCGTCCCGCAGACCTGGAACGACGCCGACACCGCGTTCTTCACGCTCGTCGCTCGACTGTTCAGCCCGGAGTTCTTGTACGGCGCCGGCGTGCTGCTTGCCGCCTACGACACGGACACCGAGACCCCGTTCATCGTCAGCGCGGAAGCGCAGGGCAGCGCAGCGTCCAGCGCCATGGTGCCGCTCGCCGTCCGCTGTACCCGCTGACCCCACGTCTCCGCGGCGGCCAACGCCCCCTCGCCCGAATCTGCAGCTCGACCATCCCTCACATCCCTGGAGAACCTCATGAGCATCACGCGACACTCCCCTCGACCCGCATCGCCTCAGGAGCCGACGGCTGTCACCGGCCACGCCCCTGCCAGCCACGCTGTCGGCCACGACGATGGCCATGCGGTCATGGAGACCGCCGAGGGCGAAGGTCACCGCCGGTCGTGGACGGTGCTGGCGGTCGCTCTCGCCGCGCAGATCCTCGTCGTCCTCGACATCTCCGTGGTCAACACGGCTCTGCCGACCATCGGGAAGTCCCTGCGGCTCGGCAGCGGGGACCTCGCCTGGCTGGTCACCGCCTACCTGGTCATGTCGGGCGGCGGCCTGCTGCTCGGCGGTCGGCTTTCGGACCTGCTGTCGCGGCGGCGGGTGTTCCTCACCGGTCTGTCGTTGTTCACGGGCGCCTCGCTCGTCAGCGGCTTCGCCACCGGCGCCGGTCAGATCATCGCCGCCCGCGCCGCCCAGGGCATGTCCGCGGCCCTGATGACCCCGGCCGCGCTCGGTCTTGTCATGGGCACCTACTCCGGGGCGCAACGCCGAAAGGCTCTTGCCCTGTGGGGAGCGGTGGGCAGTCTCGGCGTCGCCGGCGGCGTCCTTGTCGGCGGCGCGCTGACGACCTGGTTCGGTTGGCAGACGATCTTCTGGATCAACGTGCCCATCGGGACTGTCGCCTTCCTGGTCGCCTGCAAGGTCCTGCCCGAGACCGGGCGTGCGGGCAGCGGCCTCTCGCAGCTCGACCTACCCGGTGCTGCGGCCGCCCTGGGCGGCCTTGGGTCGCTCATGTTCGCTCTCGGCGGCACGCAGACCGCCGGCTGGTGGTCCGCCCGCACCATCGGCGGTCTGGTCGCGTCAGCCGTACTGCTGTGCGCCTTCAGGGTCATCGAGCGCCGCAGCCCACGCCCGCTCGTCCCGCCGCACACCTGGAAGATCCCGACCCTAGTCTCGAGCACGACCGTCATGCTCGGGGTCACCGGCCTGCTCGTCGGCGCCGTGTTCCTCACCTCCATCTTCGTCCAGGGCGTTCTCGGCTTCTCCGCGATGAGGGCGGGCCTCGCGTTCCTCCCGTTCGCCTTCGCCATCACCGCCGGAACCGTCGTGGCACGGCACCTGCTTGAGCACCTGGCACCGCGCATCGTCGCGGCCACCGGTCTGGTCATGACGGCCGGAGCTGCTCTGTTGCTCGCGCAGGCCACGGGAACAGCCCACTACGCAGCCGATCTGCTGCCCGGCCTCGTCCTGCTCGGCATCGGCGTCGGGATGGTTTTCGTGCCCGTGTCGATCTCGGCCATGGCAGGCATCCCGGCGCAGCACTCCGGTGTCGCCGGCGGGTTCCTGATGACCGGCCATGAGGTCGGCGCCGCACTCGGCGTCGCCGTCCTGTCTGCCATGGCCACCAGCGCGGGCAGCCTCACCAGCGCGGCTGGTATCGCCCAGGGCTACTCCCGTGGTTTCACCGGCGCAGCAGCGATCGCCGTCGGGTTCGCGGTCATCGCCTACGTGCGGATGCCCCGCACCGCGATCTCCGCGAGCTCCGGCGGGATGCACGGCCACCACTGACCTTCGGCACCTGCGCCCGCCCGAGGCCGGATCCTCAATTCAACCTCCCTGTAAGGAGAAGTCATGAGCCCCCACGTGTTCCACCGCCCACCAACCGCTGTCGACGAGCGGGTCTCCCGCCTCGACGACGCACTGTCCACCAGCCCGAACGCCCTGAGCGCAAGCGTTCCGCAGCAGGGTTCGGCCGCCGCCTTGGCCATGACGGCCGTCCAACGCGACTCCTGGTCAGAAGGGGTGGGCCGCCTGGGGATCGAACCCAGAACCCGCGGATTAAAAGTCCGCTGCTCTGCCAGTTGAGCTAACGGCCCGGAGCGTCCAGCGTACCGGTCAGGCACCCGGCAGCTGTCAGGCACACGGGCCAGCTGGTACGGCTCGCAGCCGCTCGTCTTCGCGCCGGACGTGGTGCCGCCGACAACCGCGCTGGCCAGGACCGGGGCGTGGGCCAGCATCCGCCAGATGCTGATTGCGCTCCCCCACACCTGGGCTTAGCATCAACCCCTCTTCAGGAGGCGCACTATGTCCGGAATAACGCGAATGAGCCTCGACTCCCCGGAAGAAGTCCGCCAATTCCCGGACGGCAGCGGCCGGCTCGAGCTGGTCAACGTCAAGGGTGGCGCGGTGGGCCGGGCCACGTTCCTCCCCGGCTGGCGGTGGTCGGAGCACATCAAGCCGGTCGCCAAGACCGCGAGCTGCGAGGCGGCCCACCTCGGCTACTTCATCACCGGCAGGATGAAGGTCGTCATGGACGATGGCGAGGAGATGGAGTTCGGTCCCGGTGACTTCGGCATGATCCCTCCGGGGCACGACGCCTGGATCGTCGGGTCCGAGCCGTGTGTGGTCATCGACTGGCAGGGGTTCGCCGACTATGCGCTTGACCCGACGGCGGTACAGCGCTGAGGTTGACGCATGACGGCGTACGCCCTGTTCGACACCGCAATCGGCCGCTGCGGCTTGGCCTGGGGCCCTGACGGCATCCTGACCCTGCAGCTGCCCGAGGCGAGCGAGGCCCTCACCCGGCAGCGGCTCACGAGGCACCTCGAGGACCCGCAGGAAACCGTGCCACCGCGGGACATCCAGCAGGTCATCGACGACGTCGTCGCCCTCACCAAGGGTGCTGACAGCGACCTGACCCAGGTGGCACTCGACATGGCCGCGGTCAGCCCGTACAACCGCCGGTTGTACGAGGCGATCCGCGCCATTCCACCTGGCGCGACGAGGACCTACGGCGAGATCGCGGCCGACCTGGGCGAGCCGGGCGCCGCCCGCGCCGTCGGGCGGGCGATGGGCCACAACCCCTGGCCGATCATCGTGCCCTGCCACCGCGTGGTCGCGGCCGGCGGCAAGACCGGTGGCTTCTCGGCCCACGGCGGGGTCAGCACCAAGCTGCGTCTGCTGGCCATCGAGCAGGCGCACCGCAGCACCGAAGGCGCGCTGTTCTAGGTGGTCGACGAAGCCGACCTCGCCCTGGGTGACGGGCGCACGCTGCACTTCTACGACACCCCGGTCCACAACGCCCGGCTCACCGTGTTCTGGCACCACGGCTCGCCCAACATCGGCGCCCCTCCCGAGCCACTGCTGGCGCCCTCCGCCGAGCGAGGCATCCGTTGGGTCTCGTACGACCGCCCCGGCTACGGCGGATCGACGACGAATCCTGGCCGGGACGTGGCCTCCGCTGCCGGTGACGTCGCTGCCATCGCCGATGCGTTGGGCATCAGCCAGTTCGCCGTCATGGGCCACTCCGGCGGCGGCCCGCACGCCCTCGCCTGCGCCGCGCTGCTGCCGGACCGGGTCCTGGCCACCGTCTGCGGGTCCGCCATGGCGCCGATGGGTGCCGAGGGTCTCGACTGGTTCGCCGGCTTCGCGCCCGGAGGAGCCGAGGAGCTGCGGGCCGCCCGCGAAGGACCCGAGGCACTGCAGCGCCACCTCGCCACCAGCGAGTTCGACCCGGAGACCTTCACGATTGCGGACCACGAGGCGCTGGCCGGTGAGTGGTCCTGGCTTCTCACCGTCGTCAACGCGGCCATCGCCGGCGGCCCGGGCGGGTTCGTGGCTGACGACGTGGCCAATGTCGGCAGCTGGGGGTTCGACCCGGCCGACATCGAGACGCCGGTGCTCTACCTGCACGGCGCCGAGGATCGGATGGTGCCGAGCGCGCACAGCGAGTGGCTGGCGCTGCACACCCCCAAGGCCGAGATCTGGCTGCGCCCAGGCGACGGGCACGTTTCGGTGCTCAGCTCCGCCGTGGCCGCCCTGGACTGGCTGCTCGAGCAGGCCTGAGCAGCGGCAGGTCGCGCCGTTCATCTTCGTCGGGCACCATGTGGGGATGACCGACGTCCACACCGAGATCGAGCAAAAGTACGACGTCTCGCCGTCGTTCGTGCTGCCCGCTCTCGACACCGCCATCCCGGGGGCGACCGACGTCGAGACCGAGGTGGTCCACCTGGAGGCCATCTACTTCGACACCGCCGACCTGCGCCTGGCTCAGCGCAGGATCACCCTGCGCCGGCGCACCGGCGGCGCCGACCAGGGCTGGCACCTCAAGCTGCCCGTCGGCAAGGGCGAGCGCACCGAGCTGCACGAGCCGTGGACCGACGAGCTGACCGTCCCCGAGGCCCTCAGTCGGCTGGTCGCGGCGACCACCCGCGCCGCCGACCTGACCCCGGTCGTCCGCCTGACCACCACCCGTACGGCGCTGCGCCTGCGCGACTCCGACGGCCAGGTCCTGGTCGAGGTCGCCGACGACGCGGTGACCGGCCAGAAGCTCGGCGAGGTCCTCGAGATCAGCACCTGGCGCGAGATCGAGGTCGAGCTGGTCCAGGGCGAGCGGTCCCAGCTCGACCAGGTCGGCAGCGTACTGGTCGCAGCCGGTGCCCAGCCCTCCGGCTCAGGGTCCAAGCTGGCCAGGACACTCGGGGTCAGTGGGCGGCCGGACAAGGTCGACCTGACCGGCAAGAAGACGACAGCGGCCGACCTCGTCCTTGCCTACCTCCGCAAGCAGCAGAATGTCCTGCTGTCAACGGATCCGGCCGTACGGCTGGACCGGCCCGACGCCGTGCACCGGATGCGGGTCGCCAGCCGGCGGTTGCGCAGCGCGCTCAAGACCTTCGACCCACTGTTCACCGGCGAGCAGCACCTCGCCCTCGAGGAGGCGCTGGCCCGGCTCGCCGACGTCCTCGGCCACGAGCGCGACGCCGAGGTGCTGCTCGACCGGATGCGCTCGGCCCTGGACGGCCTCCCCGTGGAGCTGGTGATGGGCGCGGTCCGCCACGATGTCGAGTCCTGGATGGGCGACACCTACTTCGCCGCCAAGCGCGACGCCCGCAACTATCTCGAGAGTGCCGACTACATCGAGCTTCTCGAGCATCTCGACGCCTTCCTCGCCGCTCCGCCCCTGTCGGATCGGGCTGCCGGCCGGGCCGGCAAGGAGGCTGCGGCGCTCGTCGACAAGACCATCGTCAAGGTCCGGCACAAGGGCCGGATAGCACTGGCCACGGAGGCCGGGCTCCAGCGTGACCTGGCGCTGCACGCCGCACGCCGAGCAGCGAAGCGGTCCCGCTACGCCGCCGATGTCTATGCCGCGCACGACGCCAAAGCCGCCGAGGCGGTGAGCGAGCAGATGGCGCAGCTGCAGGAGACGCTCGGCGACCGGCACGACGGCGCCGTGATGGCCTTGCTGCTCCGGGACTTCGCGGCACGTACGGGGGC
>JAWWOL010000109.1:0-6213 GCA_033851695.1 Frankiales bacterium | reverse complement strand
AACCCGTACGGCGACCCAGGTCAGAACCCGCCGCCGCCCCCGGCCTACGGACAGCCGCCTGCCTACGGTGCGCCGCAGTACGGAGCGCCGCAGGCCGGCCAGCCCGCACCCTACGGCCAGGCGCCGTACGGTCAGGCCCCGTACGGGGCCCCGCCGGCGGGTGCCTTCGGCGGGACTCTGGCCGAGTGGCTCACCCGCGTGGGCGGCGCGCTGGTCGACGCGGTCCCGTCCATCATCCTGTCGGTCATCGGGTCGGCGTCCGGATCGACGGGCGTCAGTGCCCTGACCGGCCTGATCTCGCTCGGCTACTGGATCTGGAACATGATCCGCCAGGGCCGTACCGGTCAGACCATCGGCAAGTCGGCGATGGGCACCTACCTGGTCCGCGAGTCCGACGGCCAGTACGTCGGCGGCGGCATGTCCGTCCTCCGTGGCATCGTGCACATCGTCGATGTCATCCCCTGCTTCATCGGCTACCTGTGGCCACTGTGGGACGGCAAGAAGCAGACCTTCGCCGACAAGATCATGGGCACGGTCGTCGTCAAGCGGTAGTTATGGGCCGTACGGCGGTGGTGGTGGAGCAGGGGCTGGCCCGCGGGCCGGCCCCTGTCCTGCTTCCGCAGGCAGGTCGGGCTCATCCGCGTCGCCGAGGACGATCCGCCGAGCCTGCTGTCCGAGCGTCCGGGCGCTGTGGGAGTAGGGGCCGGCCAGCCTTCGGGTGAGCGCCACAACCGCTGCTGCGACGCCGATCTCGACCGCCGCGGCCAGCCCGGCCCGCCAGGCGGAGGGACCGACCGTCACCAGCCGGCCGCTGCCGGCTGGACCACCGGAGACTCCGGTGAGGGCCGCCACCAGCAGGCCGGCCACGACGCCGGCGCCCAGCCCGGCGAGCGGCACCTGCCACCAGGCGAGCTGCCGCGAGCGAGCGCAGATCCGCCACCCGGCGAGCACCCCGGCGAGAACCGGCAGCGCGAGCAGCAGCGGCGCCCAACCCGGGCTGGGGCCGCTCGGAGCAGCGGCGAGGATCGGGAGGTCGGGCACCGCACCCAGGTGGTGCGAGAACGGCGAGACGCCGGTGTGCACGCCGATCGAGAAGCCGGTGCCGACGATGTAGGCCAGTGCCCAGACCACCGCGGTCAGCAGGAAGGCCGCATTGACCACCAGCAAGGTGGCGCTGCCGATGCTGCCGGCGTGCAGCGACTGGCCCAGGGTCGTCGCCGTGTCCAGGTGGCTGAGCAGCATCACGACGACCAGGGCCGCCGCAGCCGCAAGCTGGATCAGAACGGCGCCCGAGCCGGCTCGCAGGCAGACCGCCACCGTGGGCGGTAGCCGGCGCAGCACCCGGCGGCCGAGCCGGTCCTGGCGCAGCGCCCCGAACGTGCCGCACACCATCGCCATCGTCCAGGGCACCAGCAGGCTCTGCAGCGGTGCCGGCCTTACGAGGGTGGACGTGGTCATGCCGGCCACAATCCCGGCGATCGCCGCGTAGGCCGCCGCCATGCCGCCGATGGCCAGCCAGCCGTCACGCCAGCCGTGAATGCCGACCACCCGCGCCAGGGAGGCGCCCGCACGGAACAGCAGGAACGCCGGCAGCAGCAGCAGTCCGAGCGGCACGAGGCCGAGGTGGATCGACGGCAACGGGCCGACGGCGAGGCCGACGTGCTGACTGAGCAACCAGGCCGCCGACGCGAGCCGCAACGCGCTCGTGACCCCGGCCGAACCGCCCGAAGCCGCCCAGGCCGCCATCACGATGACCGTGCTGACCACCAGGCCCATCGCCGCCGCCCAGGCCGCGGAGGCCATCGCGGCAGTCAGGGTCGCCCGGCGCCCGTACGGGGACACCGGCGGTGCCGCGAGCGCCGTACGGTCCGCGAGGTCGGTCACCCCATTACTCTGGCAGCCGAGCCGGGTCTGCACGGCTGCGACGCGCCCAGCAGGAACACCACTTCCGGCCGCCGGCTGGCCACACGAGGAGCACGATGAGCGCACAGCCGCCGTACCGGCCGCCGACCTCACCGCCGCCGGGCTACCCACCGCGCAACTCCGGTCGGGGGTTGGTCCTCGCCGCCGCGGGGGCGGTCCTCGTGATCGTCGCCGGCGTGGCCTACTGGCTCGGCGGCCGCGACGGGAGCTCCACTCCGACCGCCGGAACGACCTCGACAGCGAGCGCTCAGCCCTCGAGCACGGCGCCGTCGGCCTCAGCCCCCGCGTCGGTCGCGGCCACCGGTGCGGCGAGCGCCTCGGCGACGGCCCCCAGCGCCGTCACGACCAGCACCGCGCCGACCACCAGCAAAGCCGCCACCACGTCGGCAAGCCCGAGTCCCACCACCACCGTCCCGAGCCACCCCGACCCGGACTTCGGCTACGTCACGGCGATCAGCACCAGCGGCTCGGTCACCAAGCTCTCGTTCGACCGGGCGACGCTGCTCACCGGACCCGCTGCGTCATCCGCGGCCACGGCCCACGGCCAGGAGATCCAGGACGACTACTTCATCGTCAACGACAACAAGCTGATCCGCACCTTCGAGCTGTCCCCGTCCGTCGTCGTCATCGGCAGCAGCAACCTCAGCGGCGACGTCGACCCCAAACCCTCGACGCTCGGGGCGCTGCAGGCCTGGGTCAAGGCCAACCCGACCTACCGCCTGCCGGTGGACCTCAGCTATGACGCCGCCGGCAAGGTCACCAAGATCGCCGAGGTCTACTTCCCCTGAGACGCCGAGACGCCCTTGCCCGTACGGCGGGTACGGGGTCGGGCGTCGTGGCCTGGAGCTGCGCGAGGGTCAGACGGGTGGCGGCGGCGGGGTGGAGTCGTCGAGCGTGTAGTCACCGGCAGGCGTGGTCGCCGGCGGGTAGGTCGCAGGTGTCGTCGGGCTCCCGCCGTAGACCGGCGGCGGAGGGGTCCCCGCGCCGGTGGCCCGGTTGGCCTGCATCGCCTTGAAGTCGGGCACAACTTCGCCGGACTTCTTGAACAGCAGGTACGCCGCAGCGGCCTGGGCAAGCACGACCAGGAGAAGCAGATAACCGGCGATACCCAGGTGCGAGGAGATCTTGATGCCGCCGGCCGAGCTGGACTTGATGTTGGTGAGCCACTCGATGACCAGGAGCAGTAGACCCAGCCCCGAGAGCGCCAGCGTCAGCAGGTTAATGCCCACCGGCAATTTGGGCAGGGACGCCGGAGCGAAGAGCCGACCTGCGGCGAGGGCGGTCGCAGCCAGGACGAGCAGCATGCCGAAGAAGCCCCAGCCATGCCAGGCGGTGGCGTGCGCTTTGCCCAGCAGGCCGCTGACCAGCAGGGCGCCGGGTCCACTCGCGCTGGCGGTGAAGACGTGGAAGAACGACAGGATGAAGGCGAGAACCCCGGCGCCCAGGACCGCTTGGTCCAGGCGGTCCAGGTTCTTCAGATCATCGGTGGTCGGCATAGCAGTAACCCCCAGGCGTTTGGTGGCGGTACGTGTGAGCGCATGGTGATCCCTTAGCCCGTGCTAATCAAGCACCAGCGCCAACTCGAGAGCACCATGACAGAGCGTGGGGGCCGCCCGGTGATACGTGGTCCTGCTGGATCAGCGGCTGCGCATGATCTCCGACATCAGCTGGGCGGTCGCGCTGGGGGTGCGCCCGACCCGTACGCCTGCCTTCTCGAGGGCCGCCTGCTTGGCCTCGGCGGTGCCAGAGGAGCCGGACACGATGGCCCCGGCGTGACCCATGGTCTTGCCCTCGGGAGCAGTGAAGCCGGCGACGTAGCCGACGACCGGCTTGGTCACGTTGGCCTCGATGTAGGCAGCTGCCCGCTCCTCGGCGTCCCCGCCGATCTCGCCGATCATGACGATCGCGTCGGTGTCCGGGTCGTCCTGGAAGGCCTGCAGCGCGTCGATGTGCGTGGTGCCGATCACCGGGTCGCCGCCGATGCCGACGCAGGTGGAGAAGCCGAAGTCGCGCAGCTCGTACATCATCTGGTAGGTCAGCGTGCCACTCTTGCTGACCAGCCCGATGCGGCCGGGGGGCGTGATGTCTGCCGGGATGATGCCGGCGTTGGACGCGCCCGGCGAGGCGATGCCGGGACAGTTGGGGCCGATGATCCGGGTCGCGTTGCCCTTGCTCGTGGCGTAGGCCCAGACCTCGGTCGAGTCGTGTACGGGGACGCCCTCGGTGATGACGACACACAGCGGGATGGCGGCATCGATGGCGTCCATCACGGCGGACTTGACCCCCTTGGGGGGCACGAAGACCACCGAGACGTCGGCGCCGGTCGCGGCCATCGCCTCGCCGACCGTGTTGAACAGCGGCAGACCCTCGAAGTCCTGACCCCCCTTGCCGGGGTTGACGCCCGCGAGGACGCTGCTGCCGGCGGCGAGCATGCGGCGGGTGTGCTTGCTGCCTTCGCGGCCGGTCATGTTCTGGACGAGGATGCGGCTCTGCGCCGTCAGCCAGATCGCCATGTCAGTTCCCCTTCGCGGCGAGCTCGGCCGCGAGACGCGCGGCTCCGTCCATCGTGTCGACCCGCTGGATGAGCGGATTGCCTGCGCCGTCGAGGATCGCCCGACCCTCGTCTGCGTTGTTGCCGTCGAGGCGGACGACCAGCGGCTTGTCCACCGTCTCGCCCCGCTCCTCGAGCAGGCCCAGCGCGCTGACGATGCCGTTGGCGACAGCGTCGCAGGCGGTGATGCCGCCGAAGATGTTGACGAACACCGACTTGACGGCCGGGTCGGACAGCACGATCTCAAGGCCAGCGGCCATCACCTCGGCTGAGGCACCGCCGCCGATGTCGAGGAAGTTGGCCGGCTTGACCCCGCCGAACTCCTCGCCGGCGTAGGACACGACGTCCAGGGTGCTCATGACGAGCCCCGCGCCGTTGCCGATGATGCCGACCTCGCCGTCGAGCTTGACGTAGTTGAGGTCCCGGGCCTTGGCCAGCTGCTCCAGGGGGTCGTCGGCACCCGGGTCGGCGAACTCCGCGAACTCGGGGTGGCGGTAGGCGGCGTTGTCGTCGAGGGTCACCTTGCCGTCGACCGCGACGATCTCGCCGGCTCCGTTGAGGATCAGCGGGTTGACCTCGACCAGTGTGGCGTCGCCCTTGACGAACGCCTCCCACAACTTGGCCAGCACCTCGCTGGCCTGGTCCAGCACGCCCTCGGGAAGGCGACCGGCCACGGCGATTTCCCGGCCCTTGGCGACGTCGACACCCACCAGCGGGTCGATCGGGATCTTGGCCAGTGCCTCGGGACGCTCGACGGCCAGCTCCTCGATCTCCATGCCGCCCTCGACCGAGCACATGGCCAGGAAGCTGCGGTTGGCCCGATCCAGCAAGTAGGAGATGTAGAACTCTTGCCGGATGTCGCTGGCCGGCTCGATGAGCACCTTGTGGACGACCAGGTCCTTGATCGTCATGCCGAGGATGTCGCCGGCCCGGGCAGCAGCCTCGTCGGCGCCGTCGGCAACCTTGACGCCACCGGCCTTGCCGCGACCGCCGGCCTTGACCTGGGCCTTGACCACGACCCGGCCACCGATGGCCTCTGCGGCATCACGGGCTTCCTCGACGGTGGTGGCCACACGCCCCGCTGGTACGGGGACCCCGTACGAACCGAACAGCTCCTTGGCTTGGTGCTCGAACAGATCCACGCAGACCGCCTCGTGTTCGCCTGGCAACTCGGTGACGCCATCGGCGAGCCTATCCGGTCACCTTTTGGCCGGACCCGGCGGGACATCGGGCACCAGATCGCGGATCAGCCTGACGATGGCGGGCTGGTCGGTCAGCTGCGCATGGCTGATCCGGTCGAGCCGGAACGCCCGGCCGTCGCCGCGCAGCCGGCACCAGCCGATGAGATACCACCCGTCGGTGCCGCGGACCAGCCCGGACGGCTCGACCTCGCGCCGCGTGCCGCTGCCGTCACGGTCGACGTAGTCGATGAGCACGACCAGGCGATCGTGCACCGCACGGCGTACGACCTGCTCGACCCTGTGGTCGACCTGCTCGTCGCGACGGTGGAACAGGAGAACGGCTGCGGTTGCCCCGGGCTGAACCTGGTCTGGCTGGGTGTTCGGCATGCTCGTAGATCTACCTCGGCCCACCGACAGTTTGGCGATAGGGCATAGTCGCGGCGAGGAACCCGTCCCGGAGGAGCACCCCATGCAGCGCAGGCCCGAGCCGCTTCAGACCACCCGCATGCTGGGAGCCGGCCTGGCGCTGTGGCTGTTCAACGCGCTGATCCGGGTCTT
>JAWWOL010000102.1:0-4079 GCA_033851695.1 Frankiales bacterium | reverse complement strand
TCCGCCACCGTGCTGCTGGTAGGGGCGAGCGTCGCCAGTCTGCTGGGTGTCTTCGCCGCCCTCAGCCTCGCCGGGCGGGAGACCGGCGCACCGCGGGCGGCGCTCATCGCCTTCGCCGTGCTGACCGTTGGGCTGTCGTGGACTGTGGTCAACACGGTCTACACCCTGCGCTACGCGGACCTGCACTTCGGCTCAGCAGCGGAGGGCATCGCCTTCGGTGACGCAGCTGGGCCGACGCGGCCGACCTACCACGACTTCGCGTACGTCGCCTTCACGATCGGCATGACCTACCAGGTCTCCGACACCGACCTGCAGAGTCAGGTGATGCGGGCGACGGCCTTGCGGCATGCGCTGCTGTCCTACCTCTTCGGCGCCGTCATCATCGCCGCCACGATCAACCTGGTGGCCGGCCTCAGCAAGTAGCCCGACTCTTGATCATCACGCCCGGTGATCCCCTACCATGGACCCATGCCTGCTCACCCCCGCGTCCGCACCGTGCGGGCCGCCCGCGTTCGTACGGGCAACGGCAGGGTCGCCGCCTTCTGCGCCATCTGCGCGACCATCACCGCCCAGCATGCGTTCATGAGCGGCCGGCGCAGGCGCTGGCAGTGGCTGGGCAGCCCGGTCGGCGACGTCCGGCACTACACGGTGTGCGACACCTGTGGCTACCAGACCGACGTGACGGCCGCCCGCACCACTCCCCCGCAGCAGCGCCGTCCGCAGAGCTCCTGAGGCAGCGGGCTCCGGAGGTACGGGACGCTCAGGCCTCGTCTTCGACGTAGTACTCCAGCACGAAGCCGCTCACCGCGATCAGGGTGAAGAAGATGCCGAGCAGCAGCAGCCAGACGCCGAAGATGGCGCCCAGGGTGACGATCGAGGCGCCGGCAGCGAGGAACAGCGGCCACCAGCTGTGCGGGCTGAAGAACCCGATCTCGCCGGAGCCCTCATCGACCTCGGCATCGACCCGATCTTCGGGACGAGGCTCCATCCGGCTCGCCGTGAACAGCAGGTAGGTGCCGAGGATGGTGCCCAGGCCGCCGCCGAACAGCATGGCCGTGCCGCCGGTCCAGTCACCGGACCAGATGAAGTAACCGGCCCCCATGAGCAGCAGGAAGCCCGCGAGCAACGCGAAGAGGTAGCCCTCGATCTTCATGTCGTCTCCAGCTCCGGCGTCGCGTGGAAGTCGGGGTGCCCGGCGGCATGCGGGTGGTGCAGGTCGAAGGCCGGCCGCTCGGAGCGGATCCGCGGCAGCGACAGGAAGTTGTGCCGGGGCGGCGGGCAGGTGGTCGCCCACTCGAGCGAGTTGCCGTAGCCCCAGGGGTCGTCACCCACGGCCAGCGGGTTACGCCCGCGGTAGCCCCGCCAGACGTTCCACAGGAAGGGGAAGGTCGACAGCCCGAGGATGTACGCGCCGACGGTCGACAGCGTGTTCAGCGTGGTGAACCCGTCGGTCGGCGCGTAGTCGGCGTAGCGCCGGGCCATCCCGATGATGCCGAGCCAGTGCTGGACCAGGAACGTCGTGTGGAAACCGAAGAACAGCAGCCAGAAGTGCAGCTTGCCCAGCCGCTCGTCGAGCATCCGGCCGGTGAACTTCGGCCACCAGAAGTAGAAGCCGCCGAACATCGCGAAGACCACGGTGCCGAACAGCACGTAGTGGAAGTGCGCCACGACGAAGTAGGTGTCGGTGACGTGGAAGTCGATCGGCGGCGAGGCCAGCAGCACGCCGGTGAGGCCGCCGAACAGGAACGTGGTGAGGAAGCCGACGGCCCACAGCATGGGGGTGTCGAAGGTGAGCTGCCCTCTCCACATGGTGCCGATCCAGTTGAAGAACTTCACGCCGGTCGGCACCGCGATGAGGAAGGACAGGAACGAGAAGAACGGCAGAAGCACGGCGCCCGTGGCGAACATGTGGTGCGCCCACACGGTCATCGACAGGCCGGAGATCGAGATCGTCGCGAAGACCAGGCCCTTGTAGCCGAAGACCGGCTTGCGGCTGAACACCGGCAGGATCTCGGTGACGATGCCGAAGAACGGCAGCGCCACGATGTAGACCTCGGGGTGGCCGAAGAACCAGAACAGATGCTGCCAGAGCAGGCTGCCGCCATTGGTGGCGTCGAACACGTGTGCGCCGAGTGTCCGGTCAGCCTCCAGGGCGAACAGGGCGCCGGACAGTACCGGGAAGGCCAGCAGCACGAGCACGCTGGTGAGCAGGATGTTCCAGGTGAAGATCGGCATCCGGAACATCGTCATGCCGGGCGCGCGCAGCGTGATGATCGTCGCGATCATGTTGACCGCGGCCAGGATGGTGCCGAAGCCCGCGATGATCAGGCCCCAGATCCACATGTCCGCGCCGACACTGGGCGACTCGATCTTGCTGTTGAGCGGCGCGTAGGCGAACCAGCCGAAGTCGGCGGCACCGTCGGGGGTGAGGAAGCCCGCGCCGGCGATCAGGCCGCCGAAGAGGAACAGCCAGTACGAGAAGGCGTTGAGCCGGGGGAACGCGACGTCCGGGGCGCCGATCTGCAGCGGCATGATCCAGTTGGCGAAGCCGAAGGCCAGCGGCGTCGCGAAGAGCAGCAGCATGATCGCGCCGTGCATGGTGAACAGCTGGTTGTACTGCTCGTTGGACAGGAACTGCAGACCCGGCCGGGCGAGCTCGGTGCGCATCAGCTCGGCCAGGATGCCCGCGAAGAGGAACCAGGCGAACGACGTGATGAGGTAGGCCGACCCGATGAGCTTGTGGTCGGTCGTCGTGAGCCAGCGGACCACCAGGCTGCCGCGCTTGCGGGCCGGCCGGCTGCTGCCGGGCCTGTCGGTCAGCGCGTACGTGGTCACGAGTTGCTCCCGGCGGCGGTCAGCGCGGCGTCCGGGGAGACACCGGTCTGGGACTGCACGGCGGCAGCCTCCCACTTCGCGAAGTCAGCCTTGGACAGCACGCGCACCTCGAAGCTCATCCGGTCGTGGTCGACGCCGCACAGCTCGGCGCAGCGGCCGACGTACTCGCCGGGCTTGGTGATGGTCAGCTCGAACTGGTTGTCCCGGCCAGGGATCACGTCCCGCTTGAACAGGAACGAGGGCACCCAGAAGGAGTGGATGACGTCGGGCGAGCTCTCGATGAACCGGATCGTGGTGTCGGTCGGCAGCACCAGCTCCGGCGGCTCGCCCTCGCGGCCGTTGACCGACAGCGGCTTGGTCGTGCCGGTGGTGTAGTTGAACTGCCAGTTCCACTTGTAGCCGATGACGCCGATCGTCATCCCCGGGTGCGCGGTCTGCTTGTTCTCGAAGTTCTCGATCACTGCGGTGTAGTAGAAGAGCACGCCGATGATGATCAGCGGCATCGCGGTGTAGAGGACCTCGATCGGCAGGTTGTAGCGCACCTGACGGGGCAGCTCGTCGCTGTTCTTGCGGTAGGCGATCACGCACCAGAAGATCAGGCCCCACACGAACACACCGACCACGAGGGCAGCGATGACCGAGCCCTGCCACAGCGCCAGCACGCGGTCGCCCTGCGGCGTGATCGCCTTGGGGAAGCCGAACCGGGGGACGTCGTTCTTCGAGCAGCCCGTGGCGGCCAGGAGCAGGACGCCGAGCAGGCCGGTCATCTTCAGGCGGCTCGCCGATCGGCGGCCACGCGGGGCGACACCGGGGACGGCCGGGGGCCGATCGGTGTCGCGGGACGGAGCGTGACTCACGTGTCGCCTTCCGACGAACGGTGCGTATGTTCGGTTGCCGGGCAAGACTAACGCAGGCCTTATGCCGCCACCCCTTGTGGGGGGCACCCGACGGCAACGTGTCCTGCAGGCGATTTCCGGAGAGGACTGCCAGGCGGTGAGCTACCTCGACGCGGCCTCCACCGAGCCGCTGCATCCGGCCGCGCGCGGCGCCCTTCTCGCCGCGATCGACGACGGCTGGGCCGACCCGCAGCGGCTGTACGGGGCGGCCCGGCGGGTCCGCCAGCTGCTCGACGATGCCCGTGCCTCGACCGCCGCACACCTCGGTGCCAGGGCCGACGAGGTGAGCTTCACCGCAAGCGGCACGCAGGCCGTACACCTCGGCGTCCTCGGCGTCCTCGGCGGCCG
>JAWWOL010000100.1:0-8473 GCA_033851695.1 Frankiales bacterium | reverse complement strand
GCGCCGCCCCGGCGGCCTGGAACCCGAGCATCGCCGGCAGCTTGGTCGTGCGGCCGGCGTCCTGGTAGCGCCGGTAGCCCTTCCAGTAGGCGGTGATGTTGCCGGCGTTGCCGACCGGCAGGCAGTGCACGTCCGGGGCGTCGCCGAGCGCGTCACAGACCTCGAAGCCGGCACTGCGCTGGCCGGCGATCCGGTGCGGGTTGATGTGGTTGACCAAGGTGACCGGGTAGTCGATCGCCAGCTTGCTGGCCAGCATCAGGCAGTCGTCGAAGTTGCCGTCGACCTGCAGCAGGACAGCACCGTGTACGAGGGCCTGTGCCATCTTGCCCAGCGCGATCTTGCCGGTGGGGACCAGCACGGCGCAGGTCAGGCCGGCACGGGCGGCGTAGGCCGCGGCGCTCGCGCTGGTGTTGCCGGTGGAGGCGCAGATGACCGCCTTGGAACCCTCCTCGACCGCCTTGCTGATCGCCAGCGTCATGCCGCGGTCCTTGAACGACCCGGTCGGGTTGTCGCCCTCGACCTTGAGGAAGACGTCGCAGCCAGTCCGCTCCGACAGGTAGCCGGCGGGCACCAGCGGGGTGCCGCCCTCGCCCATGGTGATCACCGGCGTCGCGGCGGACACCGGCATGCGGGCCCGGTACTCCTCGATGATCCCGCGCCACACCGTGCGCCGGGGGTCCGTCACCGTGCCACCTCTATCCGCGCGTTGATCACTGGGTCCGGCCGAGATTACTCAACGCTGCTAGTTCATGCCCTCGACGCGCATGACGCTGGCCACCGCGCGTACGGCGTCGAGGGACCGCAGCTCCTCGACCGTACGGGTCAGGGCTGCGTCGGTCGCCGCGTGCGTCACCAGCACCAGGGACGCGTCGTCGCCGTGGCCCTCCTGGCGGACGGTCTGGATCGAGACGTCGTGGGCGGCGAACGCCTGGGCGACGGCAGCGAGTACGCCGGCCTTGTCGGCGACGTCGAGGTTGACGTGGTAGCGGGTCACCGTCTCCCCCATCGGGCGCACCCGGAGGTCGGCGTAGGCGGACTCCCCCACCCCGCGGCTGCCGGCCAGCCGGTTGCGGCAGACGGCGACCAGGTCACCGAGGACGGCGCTGGCGGTCGGCGAGCCACCGGCGCCGCGGCCGTAGAACATCAGCTGCCCGGCGGCCTCGGCCTCGACGAACACGGCGTTGTAGGCGTCGCCGACACTGGCCAGCGGGTGCGACGCCGGGATCATCGCCGGGTGGACCCGGACCCCGACGGACTCGCCGCGGTCGTCGTAGCCCCGCTCTGCGATCGCGAGCAGCTTGACCACGCAGCCCATCGCCCGGGCGCTGGCGACGTCAGCTGCGGTGACGTCGGAGATGCCCTCGCGGTGCACGTCGGCGGCGGTGACCCGGGTGTGGAATGCCAGCGAGGCAAGGATTGCCGCCTTGGCGGCGGCGTCGAAGCCGTCGACGTCGGCGGTCGGGTCGGCCTCGGCGTAGCCCAGTGCCGTGGCCTCGTCGAGCGCCTCGGTGAAGCCGGCGCCGGTCTCGTGCATCCGCGAGAGGACAAAGTTGGTCGTCCCGTTCACGATGCCCAGGACGCGCCGGATCCGGTCACCCGCAAGGGATTCGCGCAACGGGCGCAGCAACGGGATGGCCCCGGCGACGCTCGCCTCGTAGTAGAGGTCGGCGCCGTGCTCGCGGGCGGCGCCGTAGAGGGTCGGCCCGTCCTCGGCCAGCAGCGCCTTGTTGGCGGTGACCACGGAGGCGCCCCGGCGCAGCGCTGCGAGCAGCAGGGTGCGGGCCGGCTCGATGCCGCCGATGACCTCGACCACGACGTCGATGTCTTGGCGCGCAACGAGACCAGCCGCGTCCGTGGTGAACAGCGTGGGGTCGACCGGCAGGTCGCGGACCCGGCCGGGACGGCGTACGGCGATGCCGGCCAGCTCGACGGTTGCACCCACCCGGCTGGTGATGTCGTCGGCGTGGTCGTGCAGCAGGCGCACGACCTCGGAGCCGACCACGCCGCAGCCCAGCAGGGCCACCTTGATCGTCTTGGCGGAGAGCTCGGTCATGGTACGTCCAGTCCCAGCAGGTCGTCCTCGGTCTCCCGGCGCACGATCACCCGGGAGGAGCCCCCCGCGATCGCGACGACGGGCGGCCGCGGCACATGGTTGTAGTTGCTCGCCATCGAGCGGCAGTAGGCCCCGGTCGCGGGGACGGCAAGCAGGTCACCGGGGGCGACGTCGGCCGGCAGGAACTCGTCGTGCACGACGATGTCGCCGCTCTCGCAGTGCTTGCCGACGACCCGGGACAGCGTCGGAGGCGCCTCGGAGGACCGTGACGCGAGCAGGCACGAGTAGGCCGCGTCGTAGAGCGCCGGCCGGATGTTGTCGCTCATCCCGCCATCCACGGAGACGTAGAGCCGGGAAGCGCCGTTGCCCAGGTCGACCGGCTTGACCGTGCCGACCTCGTAGAGGGTGAACGCGCTCGGGCCGACGATCGCCCGGCCCGGCTCGACCGACAGCCGGGGCACGGAAAGCCCGTGCCGCAGGCACTCTCCGCGTACGGCGTCGACGATGCCAGCCGCGACGATCTTGACCGGCTCGGGGTCGTCCTCGTTCGTGTAGGCGATGCCGAAGCCGCCGCCGAGGTCGATGTCGGGCAGCTCCAGCCCGTGCTCGTCGCGTACTTCGGCCTGCAGGCCGATGATCCGGCGCGCGGCGACCTCGAAGCCGGAGGGGTCGAAGATCTGCGAGCCGATGTGCGAGTGGAGGCCCCGCAGCTCGAGCGACGGCAGCATGAGCACTCGACGTACGGCCTCGGCGGCTGCGCCGTTGGCGAGGGAGAAGCCGAACTTCTGGTCCTCGTGGGCGGTAGCGATGTACTCGTGGGTGTGCGCCTCGACGCCGACGGTGACCCGGATCATGACGCGCGGGCGGACACCGCGTTCCTCGGCCAGGTAGGCGATCCGGGCGATCTCCTCGAAGCTGTCGAGGACGAACCGGCCCACGCCGGCGTCGAGGCCTCGGGCGATCTCGGCGACACTCTTGTTGTTGCCGTGGAAGACCAGCCGCTCCGGCGGGAATCCGGCCCGCAGCGCGACGGCGAGCTCGCCCCCGGTGGAGACGTCGAGGCAGAGTCCCTCTTGGTCGACCCAGCGGGCGACCTCGGTGCACAGGAACGCCTTGCCGGCGTAGTAGACGTCCACTCCAGGACCGAACGCCTCGCGGAAAAGCCCTGCCCGGTAACGGAAGTCAGCCTCGTCGAGGATGTAGGCGGGGGTGCCGTACTGCTCGGCGAGGTCACGCACGTCGACACCGCCCACCGTCAGCACCCCGTCGGTGCCGCGTTCGACGGAGGTGGCCCAGATCTGGGGGACCAGGGCGTTGACGTCGGAGGGCACGGCGAGCCAGGCCGGCCCGTGGTCGGTGCCCTCGGCGTGCCTCGCACCCGCCGGGTGCGCGTAGCGGCTCACATCCGGTCCGGGGCGGAGACGCCGAGCAGGTCCAGGCCGTTGGACAGCACGGTGCGGGTCGCCTCCATCAGCCACAGCCGCGCCCGGTGCAGGTCACCCGGCTCCTCGTCGCCCATCGGGAGCACCCGGCAGGCGTCGTAGAACCGGTGGTAGGTGCCGGCCAGCTCCTCGAGGTAGCGGGCGACCCGATGCGGCTCCCGGAGCTCGGCGGCCGTGGAGACCACGCCGGGGAACTGGGCGAGTGCGAGGACCAGGTCGTTCTCGCGCTCGTGGTCGAGCAGCCCGGAGTCGAACGAGTCGCCCTTGTCGATGCCGAGCTCGACGGCGTTGCGCAGCAAGGAGGCGATCCGGGCGTGCGCGTACTGGACGTAGAAGACCGGGTTCTCACTGGTCTGCCGGGTGATCAGGTCGATGTCGAGGGTCAACGGCGAGTCGACCGGATAGCGGTTGAGCGTGTAGCGCACCGCGTCGACGCCGGCCATGTCGACGAAGTCCTCGAGGGTGACGATGGTGCCGGCCCGCTTGGACAGGCGCACCTCCTCGCCGCCCTTGACGATCTTGACCAGCTGGCCGATGAGTACGGAGATGTTGTCGTCGCTGTCACCGGCACACGCCGCGACGGCCCGCAGCCGGTTGACGTAGCCGTGGTGGTCGGCGCCGAGCAGGTAGATGCACAGGTCGAAGCCCCGGGCCCGCTTGTCGACGTAGTAGGCGGTGTCCGCGGTGAAGTAGGTCAGCTCACCGTCGGCCTTGACCAGCACCCGGTCCTTGTCGTCACCGAAGTCGGTGGTGCGCAACCAGACCGCGCCGTCCTTCTCGTACATGTGGCCCTGCTCGCGCAGCCGGGCCAGGCCGCGTTCGACGGCCCCCGAGTCGTAGAGCGCCCGCTCGGAGGACCAGACGTCGAAATGGGTGCGGAACCCGTCGAGGACCCGCCGCTGGTCGGCGAGCTGCAGCGCGTAGCCCTGCTCGCGGAACTCGGCGAGCTGCTCGGCCTCGGGCAGCTCGAGGACGTGGGGCACGGTGGCCACCACTTCCTTGGCCAGGTCGGCGATGTAGTCGCCGTGGTAGCCGTCGGCAGGGATCGGCCGACCGTGGGCCGCCGCCATGAGCGATGCCCCGAAGCGGTCCATCTGCACGCCGCGGTCGTTGATGTAGAACTCGCGGGTGACCTTGGCGCCGGCGGCCTCGAGCACCCGGGCGATGGCGTCGCCCACGGCGGCCCACCGGGTGTGGCCGAGGTGCAACGGCCCGGTCGGGTTGGCCGAGATGAACTCCATGTTGACGGTGGTGCCGGCCAGCACGGTGCCCCGCCCGTACGCGGCTCCCGCGGCCACGATCACGGCGGCGAGCTCGGCGGCGGACCCCTGGGCGAGCGTGATGTTGAGGAAGCCCGGCCCGGCGATGTCGACCTTGTCGACACCCTCGACAGCGCGCAGCCGTACGGCGATCAGCTCGGCGACCGCCCGCGGCGGCATCCCTGCCGGCTTGGCGAGCTGGAGCGCGACGTTGGTGGCGTAGTCGCCGTGCTCACGCTGCTTGGGCCGCTCGACCGCGATGGTCGCGGGGACGGGCACGGCCAGCTCCCCGGCGTCGACGGCCGCTGAGACGACCGCCCCGAGGGCAGCACTGAGTTCGGCGGGAGTCACGCTGCGCAGGCTATCTCACCCGGCCGTGCGCAGGCCCGGCCACGGATCATCCTGCGGACGCTCGCCTCAACTAACCCGGGATGCCGTCGCTCAGCGCTGCCAGCCGGCGGACGGTGTCGATGAGCTCGTCAGGGTCGAAGGGCTTGGTGAGGTAGGCGTCGACGCCGATCCGGTCGCCGCGGCGCAGGTCGGCCTCCTGTGCCCTGGCGGAGAGCAGGATCACCCGGATGTCGGCGGTCTCGGGGTCGGCGCGCAGCCGGGTGGCCGCCTCCCAGCCGTCCAGCCTGGGCATCATGATGTCGAGGGTCACCACGTGCGGACGTACCAGCTTGACCTTGTCCAGGGCGTCCTGGCCGTCGACGGCGACGTGCACCTGGAACCCCTCGAGCTCGAGGTTGACGACGATCAGCTGGCGGATGACGTCGTCGTCATCCACCACCAGCACCCGACAATCCGCGTCGTCCACGTCCGCAGGGTACCCGGAGCCGGTCGCGCCCGATGGGCGCGCCGGGATGCTGGTAGCCTCGTAAGGCCCCGAGCCCCCGTAGCTCAGGGGATAGAGCGCTACCCTCCGGAGGTAGAAGCGCAGGTTCGAATCCTGCCGGGGGCACCGATCACGGAAAGTCCGAGGGCTCGGGCGGCGGCAGCTGCGGGCCGACGGCAGCTGCCAGGACCTGCGCGTTGGGCACCGACATCGGCCCGTCCTCGGTCAGCAGCGCCACGTAGGTCAGCCCCATCCCGGTGACCCGCCCGTTCAGCTCGCCGGCGAGCGCCCCGGAGCGCAGCCGGATGTCGTCTCCGACGGTGAAGGGCCGGCTGAGCAGGAGCACGACACCCGCGAAGACGTTGCCGAGGGACTGTTGCGCCGCGATGCCGACGACGACACCGGTGACAGCCCCGCCGAGCAGCAGGCTGCCGACGTTGACGTCCAGCAGGCCGAGCACCGTGAAGCCGATGACGAGGTAGCCGGCGACCGTGAGCACCCAGCGGACGACCGACGCGTGCCCCAGCCCGAGCCGTACGGACAGGACCCGCATCACCTCGCGCCCCGTACGGCGGATCGAGTAGGCCCCGCAGAGCATGAAGCCGATCGTCCCCCCGATCCGGAGCAGCCGGCGCGCCTCGTTGATGTGGCCGGCGCCCACGCCCCGCTGGAGGTCGCCCTGGGACGCGGCGACCAGGCAGGCGATCGCCACCAGGCCGAGGACCACCGCCGAACGGAAGTCGGCCGTCACCGCCGGCATGGCGGGGCGGGGCAGGTCGATCCGGGACATGGTGCGACGCAGCGGCCTCATGCACTGCTTGTACCGCATCGGGCCCGCGACCCACGACGACGGGCGTCCCGTACGCTCCCGTGCCATGGGCGATCCCGGGTCGAACACCCCGCTGGCCGGCAAGCTCGGGATCAAGCCGGGATCACGGACCCTGGTGGTCTCCGCGCCGCCTGGGTGGCACCTCGACGCTCCGGCGCCGGTGCACACGCGGGCAGGCGCGGGTCCGTACGACCTGATCCTGCTGTTCTGCCCTGACCTCGCTGCCCTCGTCCGCGGGTTCGGGCCGCTGTCAGCACGGCTGACCACCGCGGGGGCGTTGTGGGTGGCCTGGCCGAAGAAGTCCAGCGGGGTGCCGAGCGACCTGACCGACGCGGTGGTGCGGGAGTACGGCCTGGCCGAGGGTCTGGTCGACGTGAAGGTGTGCGCGATCGACGCGACCTGGTCGGGGCTGAAGTTCGTCCGCCGCCTCCGCGACCGGTGACGCCAAGGCCAATCAGGCGGTCACAAAATCGATGAGCTCCTCGACCCGGCCGAGCAGCTCGGGCTCGAGGTCGGCATAGCTGTGGACGGCGGAGCGGACCCGGCGCCAGCCGTCGGCCGGCTCGCCCCACCCCAGCGCGGCGCACACGCCGTCCTTCCACGGCCGACCGTGCGGCACCGACGGCCAGCGGGCGATCCCCAACGAGGACGGCTTCACCGCCTGCCACACGTCGACGTACGGGTGCCCGACGACCTTGACGTTGGGGTCGCGCACCTCGGCCGCGATCCGGCTCTCCTTGGACCCGGGCACCAGGTGGTCGACGAGCACGCCGAGGCGCCGCGCGGCAGTGGGCCGGAAGTCGCGGACCACGGCCGCCAGGTCGTCGATCCCGTGCAGCGGCTCGACCGCGACGCCTTCGATCCGCAGGTCGTCGCCCCAGACCCGCTCGACCAGCTCGGCGTCGTGCACGCCCTCGACGTAGATCCGGCTGGGCAGCGCCACCCGTGCCTGGTGGCCGGCGACGGCGAGCGACCCGGAGGCCGTCAGCCGGGGAGCCACGGGCCCGGCACGTCGCTCCGGCCGCGCGAGCGTGGTCACGGCGCCTTCGAGGAGGAACGCGGCCGGCAGCAGCGGGAAGATCCGCCGCTTCCCGTGCCGGTCCTCGAGGGTGACCGTGGCGCCGGCGATGTCACTGCCGAGCTCGACGACGGCGCCACAGAAGCCGCTCGCCGCGTCCTCGACGACCAGGTCCAGCTCGGCCGCGACGACGGGCACCACCGTGCGGCGGCGCCAGTCCCCCGTCAGCACGTCCTGGGCGTAGCGGTCGCTGCTCATGCCCGTACGGTAGCCAGACGGCTGGCCCGTGGCGCGTCGGCACGCTGAGTGGTGTCCGGACTGCGGCTACCTGCGTGTAGGGTGCCCCTGAACTACCGCGACCAGGACCGAGCCCGGTCAGACGACAGGGGATCGTCGTGTCGATCGTCAGCGCTTCATCGCCATCGCCGGCACAGGCGACGGTCGAGCTGCCCCACGCGGACGCCCCCGTCGCGAGCATCATCGTGCTGGGCTGGCGCAACACCGGGATCATCGACGCGCTGGCGTCGGTTCGGCTGCACTGCGCTGACGTCCCGTACGAGGTCATCATCGTGCTCAACGGAGCCGACGAAGCAGTCGTCGACATGGTCGAGCAGCGCGTTGCCGGTGCCCTGGTCCTCGAGTCGTCGGTCAACCTCGGCTTCGGCGGCGGCTGCGACTTCGCGGCCGCACATGCGCGGGGCGACTACCTGGTGTTCCTCAACGACGACGCGATCGTGCAGCAGGGCTGGCTGACCGCACTGGTCCGGACGGCGCAGTCCGAGACCGGTGCTGCCATCGTCGGCAGCCGGATGGTCTTCCCCGACGGCCGGCTGCAGGAAGCCGGCTGCGTCCTGTGGTCCAACGGGGGCACCTGGCAGGTCGGCCACGGCGCCCCCGGCATCGACAACCTGCACCGCCAGCGCCGGGACACGGCCTACTGCTCGGGGGCGGGCATGCTCGTCGACCGCCGGGTCTTCGCCCAGCTGAACGGGTTCGACGAGATCTTCTACCCGGCCTACTTCGAGGACGTCGACCTG
>JAWWOL010000098.1:0-5720 GCA_033851695.1 Frankiales bacterium | reverse complement strand
GCTGGAACGCGGAGTTCTTGTCGTCACGGATCGAGTTGATGAAGTCGTTGGTGAACTCCTCGGAGCTCACGTAGCGCACCCGTGCGCCGGGGAACAGGTGCTGGGCGTAGTGCCCGATCGCGTGCAGCAGGTGGGTCTTGCCCAGCCCGGACTCGCCGTAGATGAACAGCGGGTTGTAGGCCTTGGCCGGTGCTTCTGCCACGGCGACGGCGGCCGCGTGGGCGAACCGGTTGCTCGCGCCGATGACGAAGGTCTCGAACGTGTACTTCGGGTTGAGCCGGGCCGGCTCGCTCGGCCGACCGGCCTGACCCTGCCGGCCGGTGCCGCGTACCGGCTCTGGCTCCAGGGCCTGGCGCGGCTCGAGCTCGATGACGTCGGCGGGCTCGTCCCGGCCGTCGCCGTGGTCCTGCGCCTCCGGCTGAGCGGACTCGCCGGGCAGGCTGGAGTCGACCGTGACGGCGACCCGGATGTCGCGACCGAGCTGCCGGGACAGGGCGGCGGCGATAACCGGGCGGAGCCGGCTCTCGAGGACCTCTTTGGCGAAGTCGTTGGGCGCGGCGAGCAGCGCGGTGTCCTCGACGAGGGCAAGGGGGCGGGTCAGCCGGATCCAGGCCCGGTGCTGGGCGGGGAGCGAGTCGTCGTCGAGGGAGGCGAGGGCTGAGGCCCACAGCTCGGTGAGACCGGTCGTCCCGTGGTCCGGCAGCTCGACTGGCGTGTCGTCCTCGTACTGGTCGGTCACGGCAGGCCCTCCGGCGCTCCCACGCAGGGTGGTCGGAGCATCTTCCACACGTTCATCCACAGGCTGTGCATGTCGTCCCCGCATGCCGACCTGACGCCGCATCGGACTCCCGGGGAACGTGCCGCCGATGATCCGTACTGCGGTGCTGCAGCGAGCAGGGGGCGAGTGCAGGACGCTAGCAGTGTCCCCGGCCAGACCACAAGAACTTGTCCACAACCGTATCGCCGGTGAAGATGGTCGGTCGGGCCGCGGCTCTCGCGGCGTGGCGGCTTGCGGCGCCCCGGTTTGACCGGCTAACCCCGCGCCCGTACCGTAGGGCAGTCTGTCTGTGCTTTCCGGATGCCGTCCGGAACCTTCCTGTGTTCGTCCCCCAGTACGGAGTCCTCGAGTGAGCAAGCGCACGTTCCAGCCGAACAACCGTCGTCGGGCCAAGACCCACGGCTTCCGCCTGCGCATGCGGACTCGGGCCGGTCGGGCCATCCTCTCGGCGCGCCGGCGCAAGGGCCGCGACGAGCTCTCGGCCTAGACCCGGTTCAGGACCGGTCGCGTGCTGCCTGGCGGAGCCCGGCTGACCCGGTCGCAGGACTTCACCGCAGCGCTGCGCGGTGGCCGGCGGGCCGGGCGTCCGCTCGTCGTCGTCCACCTCCGGCCTGATGCCGGCACCGGGCGGGCTCGCGTGGGCTTCGTGACCAGCAAGGCCGTCGGCAATGCTGTGCTGCGCAACCGGGTCCGCCGCCGGCTGCGCCATGTGATGGCCTCCCGGTTGGCGGCTCTGCCGGACGGAGCACTGGTCGTCGTACGCGCGACGCCCGCCGCCGCCGCCGCTTCCTCGGATCAGCTCGGTGCCGACGTGGACCGGGCGCTGACCCGCCTGGGGATCCTGCGATGAGTGGCCCGGTGCCCGGTTCGCCCGGTCCGCTCGCGCGTACGCTGGGAGGGGCGATCGGGGCCTACCAGCGCCTGGTGAGCCCCCTGCTGGGACCGCGTTGCCGGTTCGCGCCCAGCTGCAGTGAATATGCCAGGGAGTCGATCACCCGCTTCGGAGCGGGTTACGGCAGCTGGCTGGCGCTGCGCCGCCTGCTACGTTGCCAGCCGTTCGCCTCCGGTGGCTGGGATCCCGTACCTCTCGAGCGTCACCCCTCGCACAGCACCCCGACAGGAGCCACCCGGTGAACCTCGCTTTCCTCGACCCGCTCTACCGCGCGGTCGCCTGGATCGTCTACACGATCCACTCGGGGCTCAAGCACTTGACGACCGGGTCGTGGACCTGGGGCCTGTCGATCGTCCTGCTCACCATCTCCATGCGGCTGGTGCTCTTCCCGCTGTTCATGAAGCAGATCAAGAGCCAGCGTGAGATGCAGCTGCTGCAGCCCAAGATCGCCGAGCTGAAGAAGAAGTACCCCGACGACCGGCAGCGGCAGAGCCAGGAGCAGATGGCGCTGTTCAAGGAGCACGGGGTCAACCCGCTCGCCGGCTGCCTCCCGCTGCTGATCCAGATGCCGATCTTCTTCGCGCTGTTCGGGGTCCTGCACAAGTTCGTCCAGAACAAGCAGGGTGGCTACACCCCCCAGTACGGCCTCTCGACCGGTGTTGTCCGGGAGATCGCCACGTCCAAGATCTTCGGGGTGCCAATCGCGGCCACGTTCAACTCCAGCAAGTCCGCGCTCGCCCAGTGGAACGCCAACGCCAGCACGGTGAAGACGGTCACCGTGGTGATGATCGTGCTGATGATGGCGACGTCCTTCCTCACCTCCCGTCAGATGCTCGCCCGCAGCAAGGCCTCCGGTCAGCAGCTCGACAGCGCCCAGGCCATGACGCAGAAGATCATGGTCTACGGCATGCCGCTGTTCTTCGGCGTCATCGGCGTCAACTTCCAGATGGGCGTGCTGCTCTACTGGCTCACCACCAACGTGTGGACCTTCGGTCAGCAGTACTTCGTGATCAAGGCGATGGGCGACGACCCGGAGTCGGTCGTACGAGCGCGGAAGGCCAAGGAGGCGGGCGCGTCGGGCGACGGCAAGGGGGCGGCGGTGCCGGCCACGACAAGCCTGACCAAGTCGCCGGCCGGCAAGGCCGGTGCCGGCAAGGCCGGTGCCGCGAAGCAGGGCGTCGTGGGCGACGCGGTCCCGGTGGCCTCCACGGGCAGCAACGGCACAGCGCCGCGCAATGGCAACAGTGCCGCCCGGCGCCCCGGGCAGGCCCGCCCGGCCAACCGCAAACGCAAGGGCGGACGGCACTAGCCCCAGCCCCGGCCGACCGCCGCGCTGGACCTCCCCCACGACGCGCGTACCGCTGCCGGAATCCTGACCTGAACCACCCACGCAGTCACCAGCAGGAGGAACAGCCGTGACGTCGACGACCGACGCTGCCGGAACGACCGAGGCAGCGGATGCACCCGAGCCCACCGACCCTGCCGTGGCGCCGGCCCCCGCGTCGGAGGAAGCACCGGACCTCTCCCTGCTCGAGCAGGAGGGCGAGGTGGCCGCGGACTATCTCGAGGGGTTGCTGGACATCGTCGACCTCGACGGTGACATCGACATGGACGTCGAAGGCACCCGCGCCGTGGTGGCCATCGTCGGCGAGAAGCTGGACGACCTGGTCGGTCGCCGCGGCGAGGTGCTCGACGCGTTGCAGGAGCTGACCCGACTGGCCGTCATGCGCCAGACCGGTGAGCGCAGCCGGCTCATGCTGGACATCGGCGGGCACCGCGAGCGCCGCCGGGCCAGCCTGATCGAGCTGGCCACCGCTACCGCTGCTGACGTCGTCGCGTCCGGTGAGCCGGTGTCGATGAAGGCGATGACGCCGTTCGAGCGCAAGGTCGTCCATGACGCCATTGCCGGGATCGACGGGGTGCACACCGAGTCCGAAGGCGTCGAGCCCCAGCGGCACGTCGTGGTGCTGCCCGGGTGACCGTACTGGTCCCGGACGGCGCTCGGGAGCTGCTCGGTGAGGCCTACGGCCCGATGGAGCGCTACGCCGAGCTGTTGCTGACCGGGGGTGTCGAGCGCGGGCTGATCGGCCCCAACGAGGCACCCCGGCTGTGGGAGCGGCACCTGCTCAACTCCGCCGCGGTAGCCAGCCTGCTGCCCCAGACGGCGACGGTCGTCGACCTCGGGTCAGGGGCGGGCCTGCCGGGCGTGGTCCTGGCCCTGCAGGTGCCGACGCTGCGGGTGATCCTGCTGGACGCCACCAAGCGGCGAACCGACTTCCTCTCGGAGGTGGTCACCGAGCTCGGCATCGCTGACCGGGTCGAGGTGGTCTGGGGACGGGCGGAGGCCCTGCCGTCGTTCCACGCCGACATCGTGGTGGCCAGGGCGGTCGGCCCCCTGAACAAGCTGGCCGGCTGGGCGATGCCCCACCTGATCGGCGGCGGCTCCCTGCTCGCCATGAAGGGTGAGTCCGCTGCCGAAGAGCTCAGCCGGGACGCTGCCGGTCTCCACCGGCTGGGGGTCATCTCCACCGCGCTGGTCAGCGTGCCTTCCGTCGGTTCAGAGTTGCCGGTCCGGGTGATTCGCCTGGTCAAGGGCAGCCGTACCGGCCCCGTTCGGCGGCCTCGTCCACAGCCGACCAAGCCGGTCTCGGCGAGCCGAGCCAACCGTCGTACGCTGCCTCGATCCGGTTCTAGCTCGGCAGAGAGGGAGCGAGGAACATGACCGCGCCACCTCTACCCCCGCCGGACGCTCGCGTTTCACGTGAAACCGACCCGGCACCCGAGCCGAGCGGCACCGTTTCACGTGAAACGTCGTCCTTCGCCGAACATGACACCCCGATCGCCGCGTCTGCGGCCGCGGCGGTCCGCGTCCTCAACCCGCGGGAAGCCGATCGCTACCCCCGGCCCGCCCGGTGCCGCGTCATCACTGTCGCCAACCAGAAGGGTGGCGTGGGCAAGACGACCAGCACCGTCAACCTCGCGGTGGCCCTGGCGTTGCACGGTCAGCGGGTGCTCGTACTGGACCTCGACCCACAGGGGAACGCCTCCACCGGCCTGGGCATCGAGCACCACGCCGAGGTCCCGTCGATCTACGACGTGCTGATCGACGGCAAGACCCTCGACGAAGTCATCCAGCCGGTCGACGGCTTCGACAGCCTCTGGTGCGCGCCGGCCACGATCCACCTCGCCGGTGCCGAGATCGAGCTGGTCTCCGTCGTAGCCCGCGAGTCGCGGCTCAAGCGAGCCATCGACGCGCACGGCCAGTCCCTCGACTACATCCTCATCGACTGCCCGCCGTCACTGGGCCTGCTCACCGTCAACGCGATGGTGGCCGCAGCCGAGGTGCTGATCCCGATCCAGTGCGAGTACTACGCCCTCGAGGGGCTGAGCCAGTTGCTGCGCAACATCGACATGGTGAAGGCGCACCTCAACGCCGAGCTGGCGGTCAGCACGATCCTGCTCACCATGTACGACGCGCGGACCAGGCTGGCCGACCAGGTCGCCGGCGAGGTGCGGACGCACTTCGGCGGCATCGTCCTGGAGACGCCGATTCCGCGAAGTGTCCGGGTGAGCGAAGCGCCCAGCTATGGCCAGTCGGTCATCACCTACGACCCCGGTTCGCGGGGAGCGATGGCATACCTGGAGGCGGCGCGCGAGCTCGCCTACCGGGCAGAGCGGGAGAGTGGGGCGTCATGAGCACCCGACGAGGCGGTCTCGGCCGCGGCCTGGGGGCTCTCATCCCCACCTCGGCACCGGCATCGGTGGCCGATCTGAGCGTGCACGCCGACTCGAGGCAGGCTGCCGCCGACACCGGACCGCTGCCGGTCGCCGGTGCCCGCTACGCCGAGCTCGACGTCTCCTCGATCGCGCCCAACCCGCAACAGCCCCGGACGGTCTTCGACGAGGAGGCGCTGGACGAGCTCGCCCGCAGCGTACGCGAGGTGGGCGTGCTGCAGCCGGTCGTCGTGCGGGAGATCAATCCCGGCCAGTACCAGCTGATCATGGGTGAACGGCGCTGGCGCGCGTCCCAGGCAGCAGGGGTCGCCACCG
>JAWWOL010000097.1:0-4931 GCA_033851695.1 Frankiales bacterium | reverse complement strand
GCGGCGATCAGCCAGAGCAGTGCGGGGAAGCGGCCAACCGGGAGCATCACCGAGATCGGCTGCCAGGCAAGGGAAAGCGTGCTGAGCTCGGCAATCACGGCGATGGCGAGACCGGCCATGGCCAACGGCCTGGGCAGCAGTCCCGCCAACCAGCCCGGGACGGCGATGCCGGCGACGAGCAGGCCCAGGAAGACCACGTGCATCACACCGCCGGTCAGGAACGTCACGTCCTGGAGCGCCCGGACGAGGGTCTCGTCGGTGCGTACGGGGGCTTGGGCGAGAGTCCACTCGAGCAGGCCGGCGATGGCCAATGCGCCGGCCGAGAGGACGCCGCCGGCGAGGGCGATGGTGGCCCCCGGTGCGGTGATCCCCAGCTGCCGGAGCCGTGCGCTGGCGGTGGCCGCGTAGATCGCCAGCGGCACGGATGAGGCGAACGTCAGGATGCCGCCGGCGCGTACCGCGTCGGACTGGGTCAGGAAGTAGTGCCGGATGGTGTCGGCGGGGGCGTACGGGGACGGGAACAGCCCGCCGAGCGCGGCGCTCAGGACCAGGCCGGCTGCCAGCAGCCCGAAGGAGACTGCCGCCAGCGCGGTCAGGGACGGTCCACGCTGCTGGGGACGAACCTTCGGTCGGGCCTCGGTGGTCGCTGTCATGAATGATTCATAGCACGAACGATTGCGCAATGCTAGGGTTTCTCCATGACCGGTTCAGGCAGTACCGCGTTCCTGGTCGCTCAGCTCGGTGGCCTCGCGGCGATGCGGTTCGGCGACCGGCTGGCACCGCTGGGGCTGAGCCCGGCCCAGGCCGGACTGCTCCGGGCGGTCGGCTCCCAGCCGGGCCGGTCGCAGCAAGCGCTGGCGGCCGAGCTGTCGCTGCTGCCGAGCCGGCTGGTGGCGATGGTCGACGAGCTCGAGGCGGACGGCGTGCTCGAGCGCCGCCCCAACCCGAACGACCGGCGGCACCACGCTCTGCACCTCACCCCCGCAGGGGAGAAACTGCTGCGCGAGATCGGCAAGGTCGCCCAGGAGCACGGGCGCGACTTCCTGGCCCCGCTCGGCGAGCAGGACCAGGAGACGCTGACCCGGCTGCTCGGCCGGCTCGCAGAGGGCCACGGCCTGACCCCGGGAGTGCACCCCGGCTACGCGAGGATGGGCCGGACCAAGCGCTAGTTCGGTACGCATCGCCCCGGTGATCCTCAACTCCACGGGTCAGTGCGTTGTGGCACGGGGAGTGATCGGCAATCTCTTGGGCTGCCTGATTGCAGCCATCGGGGCATAGGGTCGACGCTATGTTGCCTCACGACCTGGCCCTCGTCCGCATTCCCGGCGCTCCCACCCTCTCGCCCGACGGTCGCTGGGCCGTCGTCGCGGTGAGCCGCCCCGACCTGGCGCAGGACGGCTACCGGTCCCAGCTGTGGCGGCTCGACCTCGAGGGCACCGAGGAACCGCGCCAGCTCACCTTCGGCGACCGGGACAGCGAGCCTGCCTGGTCGCCGGACGGCCGTTCGATCGCCTTCCTCCGCGGTGGTGGGGAGAGCCCGTCGCAGCTGCACCTGATGCGGGCGGACGGTGGTGAGCCTCGCGCGCTGCCACAGCATCAACTCGGTGCCGACCGGCCGGTCTGGTCGCCCGACTCGACCCGGATCGCCTACACAGCAAGGGTTCCTGAGACCGGCCGGTACGAGCAGGGCAAGGATGCCAAGCCCGCCGGCCACGAGCCGCCTCGCCGGATCACCACCCTGCGCTACCGCTATGACGGGGTCGGCTTCCTCCGGGACCGGCCGGCTCACGTGTTCGTCCTCGACCCGTACGCCGAGAGTGCCGAACCGCTGCGGGTCACCACCACCGACGTCGGTCACCGCACACCGGCCTGGACCGCCGACGGCCAGGCGTTGCTGCTCACGCCTTCGCAGGAGGACCGGCAGGACACCCTCGCGAGCGAGGTCTACCTGTTGCCCCCAACTGGCGGTGAGGCCAGCGCGCTGACGGACCTGCAGCTGATCGCGAGTGAGGCCGTGAGCGGTACCGACGGCACGGTCTACGTCCTGGGCATCGACTCGCTCGACGAGGCGGGCCGAGCCCCGGGACTCCTTGCCCTGCAGCCGGACCGTACGGCTCCGCGCCGGCTGACCGACAAGGAGGGCTGCGAGCTCACCGAGGCCGGATCCGGGCCGAGCCTCACGGCCACAGCGGCGGGCATCCTCGCCCTGTCCGCCAGCCGCGGATCGGTGCAGCTCGTCCGGATCCCGTACGGCGGTGGTGAGCCTCAGGCGCTGTCGCCGGCGGGCAGTCAGGTCAAGGGGTACGCAGCGCGTGGTGACGTGGTCGCCGCGACCATCGGGACGCCGTCTTCCCTGGGCGAGGTCTTCGTGCTGCGCGACGGCGAATGGCTGCAGCGCAGTGACTTCGGCCGGCTGCTGGCCGACGGCACGACGTTGTTCCCGATGCAGGAGCTGACCACCACCGCGTCCGACGGCTACCCGGTCCACGGGTGGCTGGTGCGCCCCGAAGGGGAGGGCCCGCACCCGGTGCTGCTGCTCATCCACGGTGGCCCGTTCACGCAGTACGGCTACACGCTCTTCGACGAGGCCCAGGTCTACGCCTCGGCGGGCTACGCCGTGGTGATGGGCAACCCGCGCGGGTCGGCCGGCTACGGAGAGGCGCATGGCCGCGCCATCGTCGGCGACATGGGCAACAGGGACCGTGCGGACCTGATGGCCCTGCTGGACATGGCGCTGGACCAGCCGGGGCTCGATGCCGCGCGGGTCGGCGTGATGGGCGGCTCGTACGGCGGCTACATGTCGGCGTGGCTGGCGGCCCACGAAGGGTCCTCGCGGTTCAAGGCGGCCATCGTCGAGCGTGCGCTGACCGCCTGGGACAGCTTTGAGGGGTCCAGCGACATCGGCTGGGCCTTCGGCGACCTCTACATCGGCACCGACCCGGACAAGCTCCGCGACCAGTCCCCGCTGACCCACGCCGACAAGATCGACCTGCCGGTGCTGATCATCCACTCGGAGAACGACTGGCGCTGCCCGGTCGAGCAGGGGCAGCGGTTGTTCGTCCGGCTCCGCCGCAACGGCGTGGATGCCGAGCTGCTGCTGTTCCCCGGCGAGGGGCACGAGCTGTCCCGGTCGGGGTTGCCGAGCCATCGGGTCGCCCGCTTCGAGGCCATCCTCGACTGGTGGGCCCGGCACCTCTGAGCCGGTCAGGGTCGGTGCCCGGCCGCCAAGCCACCGTGCGATTTCGTCCCACGGGTTTACTCCCGTACCACCCGGGGTTTAGCCTGTCCCCGTTCCCGTCGCCCGTACGGGATCCGTCTGGGGTACGCCGAGTCCTGCCGCCCCAGGTGTTCCGGCCAGGCAGGAGTGGGGGAACCACCGCGGCCCGTCGAGGGTCGCCGCGGACCGCTTCCACGGTCCTTGGGGTCAAGCCGCTTCCGCGGCCGGGCAGCTCCAGCCCGAACCCGACAGCTCACCTCGCAGGCGGCGGAGAACCCGATGCCTGCTGCGCTGCGAAGACTCACGCCCGCGCTGCTGACCCTGGTCGCCGCTGTTGGCCTGCCGCTTGGCCTGGCCTCACCGGCAGCGGCGTCCCCCCTGCCCGCAGCGGTGCAGCACCGGCAGGTCATCCACCCCGGTGACACGGGGCCGGCGGTCAGCTGGCTGCAACACGACCTCCGGGTCAGGACCGGCGGCAGCTACGGCACGTACGGCCCGCGCACCCTCAAGGCGGTCGAGCACTTCCAGGCCGTGCACCACCTCGCCCAGGACGGCGTCGTGGGCCCCGCCACGTGGAACGCCTTGCTCGGCAAGCAGAAGGCGACGACAAGCACCACCAAGCCGCCCAAGCGGGCGAGTCGCAGCACGAAGCGGGCTGCGTGGATCTGCCCGGTCGGCCCGGTCCACGACGTGACCGACTCGTTCGGCGCCCCTCGGTCAGGCGGGCGGCACCACATGGGTGACGACATCATGGCCCCGCGGAACTCCCCGATCTACGCCGTCGAGTCCGGCGTGATCGGCAAGGCCGCCCAAGGGCACCTGGCCGGCAACGAGATCATCCTGCGCGGGGCCAGCGGCAACTCGTTCTTCTACGCCCACCAGACGGTCAACCTGGTGCGCACCGGTCAGCACGTCACGGCCGGCCAGCTGATCGCCAGGGTCGGTAACACCGGTGACGCGGCCGGCGGCGCCACCCACCTGCACTTCG
The DNA here is from genome assembly GCA_033851695.1 of Frankiales bacterium. Classification (GTDB taxonomy): domain Bacteria; phylum Actinomycetota; class Actinomycetes; order JAWWOL01; family JAWWOL01; genus JAWWOL01. The sequence continues at coordinate 726 of JAWWOL010000097.1, read as the reverse complement.
AGTACTGGCCCGGCGGCGGACCGGCCGCCAATCCCTACGCCGGGCTCAAAGCTGCCTGCGACTGACCGTTCACACCTGCAGCCGGTAGACCTGCAACGCCGCGGCAGGCACCCGACCCTGGGCTGACACGGACCACCCGTTCTCGAGCTGCCGGGTCTCGGCAAACATGACCGGACAACCCGCTCGAGGCCGGATCGATGACCAGCTCGGCGGGCACCGTGTCGACGCTAAACCGCGATCTCGAACCAGACCAGCTTGCCGTCCCCGGAGATCGGCGTGGTGCCCCACCGCTGGCTGAGCGCCTCGACCAGGAACAGCCCCCGGCCGCCCTCGGAGTCGACCCGCAGCTGCTCGACGGTCGCCGGGGGCCGCCGCGGTCCGAGGTCGTGCGCGTTGTCGGCCACGTCGATGCGGAGCACCCCGGCCGAGTGGGTCATGCTGACGTCGATCGGGCCGGGTGCGTAGCGGACGGCGTTCGTGACCACCTCGGAGAGGACCAGTGCCGCAGCATCGATGGCCTCGGGCCGGACTTCCCACACGCCGGTCGTGGTCCGCAGGAAGTGCCGTGCCCTGGCCACGTCCGTCGGCTCGCCGTGCAGGTGCAGGTGCGCGACGTGCGGGGCCGTCTCGGCGGGCTGGTGGTCGCTTGCCGCCGCCGCCGGCGCCAGGTCGGCCCGGACCAGCTGGGGCACCCGGACAGGGGCGATGTCGGCCGGACGGGGCCGG
>JAWWOL010000067.1:0-2606 GCA_033851695.1 Frankiales bacterium | reverse complement strand
CCTGTCGCAGCGGCGCCTTCGCCTCTATCGCCTCGGCAAGTTGACGCTGAATGTTCCGGTCGCGGTCGGCGCGCCCCAAACGCCAACGCCGGCCGGGCGTTTCTTCGTCAACGAGCGCTACGTGCTGCCCGATGCGAGCGGGCCGTTCGGTCCGGCCGCCCTCGGCATTTCCGCGCACTCAACCGTGCTGGAGCACGTTTGGACGCAAAACGGGCCGATCGCCATTCACGGTACGAACGAGCCCGCATCGATCGGGGACGCAGCGTCACATGGGTGTATCCACGTCGCCAATGCCGTGATGCGGCGGCTGATCGCGCTGGTTCCGGCAGGGACGCCGGTCCTCGTCCAGGCCTGAAACGGCGCGCGACACCGGCTTCGGGGCGGCCGGAAGCGCGGCCTGCTTAGCCGCAGCGGCCGCTCGGGGCCGGCGTCGTGCGGAAGCCACCGCCGCTGTCGATGTGAACGTTGTCAACGGAGTACGTGGCAGGTCCGGTCGCAACCTCCGGCATCGTCAGGCTGAACATCAGCGTGACCTCGCAGCCCGCGAACCGCGTGATCTCTGCGTTATGGGCGATCCACCCGGTCGTGCCAAAGTTGACGGTTCCCGGCTGAATCGTCTTCGTGGCGAGTGTCCGCAGAACCCGCACGCCGGCGGGGTCGCGGATCTCGACGGTGACCGTGCGTGGCTGTAGCGCGCCATAGGTGACGAGGTCCCAGCTGAGGAAGTCGGACCACTGCAACGTCACACCGCCCCGGTTGGGAACCGTGATCCGCTGGAAAAGCTTCGCGACGGTTGGCGCCGACGCGTCGGACCGGTCGAAGTCGGTGCTGACGAAACTGTTGCCCTCCACGGGGGCAGGTTCGGCAAAGCCGTAGCCTGCATGGCAGACGGCCTCGCCCGTCAGCACGACGATCGCGGCCCACGGGCACGGCGACGTTTCGCCGACAGCCGTCCAGCCGTCGAGGCCGCTTCCGAAGCCGCCGTTCACGACGGCGGGACTCGAATCACCGCGCGTGGCGGTGGCAATCGGCGCGAATGACGCGGCAACGACTACTGCAGCCGTCGCGAGGAGAAGGAGGAAACGAAGCATCTAGAGGCATCTTCCGCATCACGGAGCTGCTGTCTACGGACCTACGGGGGGGCATCCACGACCTACGTTGTGGCGCGTTCGAGCCCTCTTTGCTCAATGTCGGCGCAGTCGCCGCACGAGCGACCGGCGCCGGATGACACCGTCGACCGGTTCACCGGCCAGGATCGCAGCTGGGTTCTCGACGCAGAAACGCTCTCTGAGCCGGTCTGGGAGATCGACCTGCCAGGGGGATCGTCGGCCGGCCGGGGAAGGACGGTGGGCGTCGCTCGCCACGACGTGCACGAGGCCGCGGTTGAGCAGGGCGCGCGCGGCCGCGGCGGCCGGGCTCCGGCTTCCGCTGTGTGTCGAGCGCGCGGTGAGTTGGACGATCGCTCCGGCGGCCACGAGCACCTCGAGCCGCTCCGGCCGGTCGCGGATCAGGTCGTTACGTTCAGGGTGTGCGAGGAGCGGCTGGATGCCCAGGTCGCGCAGCCGACCGAGCGCCAACTCGGTGCCGACGAACCAGCCTGTGTAGGGCAGCTCGACGAGAGCGTAGCGGCCGCCTCCCAGCGTCAGGCCCGTGAGCTCGTCGTCGGAAAGTCGGTGCAGGTAGCTCACGGCAAGCTCGGCCCCGGCGACCAGCTCGATCGTGGTGCCGCCGAGGGCAGCCCGAACCGTTTCCAGCCCCTCCTGGATCGCAGCTGGCCGCGTCGGGTAGTCGTCACGGACGTGTGGCGTTGCCGCGAGCCGCGTCACGCCGGCGGCCTGCGCGGCTCGGACGAGCTCGACAGCCGCGGCAAGGTCGGGAGCGCCGTCGTCCAACCCGGGCAGCAAGTGGCTGTGGAGGTCGATCACGGTCGCCCACAGAATGTCACGACGGCCGCGAAAGGCGCCCGCACAGACTTTTTGCAAGCATTTTTGCGGCTGCCGCCTATGATGAGGCGCGATCGCTGCTTGTCCAGCGCAGCACCACGAAGAGATCCACTTGATGACGCAGCCGCTAGTCGCCTTTCGCTCGAAGCCCGTGATCGCCGGAACGGCGGCGTCACTCCTCGTCGCCGGCCTTGCCACCTACCAGCCGCTGTACGTGGTCCTCTTGCTCGCCGGCGCCGGCTACGTGATCGTGCTCGCCAAAGACCCGGCAGTTGGTCTTGCGCTCTTCACGCTGCTGACCTTTTTCGGCGAGCTCGGTCACGGCGCATCACCGGCGAAGGCTGCCGGTGCGCTGATCGTGCTCGTCTGGTTACTGCGAATCGTCCGCCGCGACGGCGGAGCGCCTTTCCTGGCCTGGACGCGGCCGCATGTGTTCTACGCCGGCGTCGGGATTGTCGCCTGGGCCGGCGCCTCAGTGCTCTGGGCCTTCGACTCAGGTGTCGCAGAGTCGACAGCCATTCGACTCGCGCTCAACCTGATGCTGTTCATCGTGGTGCCGAGCTTTGTGACGAACCGCCGCGACCTCTTCGTCGTCCTGTACGCGTACGTCTTCGGCGCCACTCTGACCGCTGCGTACGGGGTCGCGAGTGGTAACGCGAACAG
>JAWWOL010000042.1:0-2773 GCA_033851695.1 Frankiales bacterium | reverse complement strand
GAACACCTCGACGCCCGGGTCTCCCCCGCCGTGGCCCCACCTGCCGTCACGCTCGTAGACGAAAACCCCGTAGCCGCAGGCAATGCCGGGGTCCGCCCGCGCGTGCGACTGCAGCATCAGGTCGCGCAGGCCGGGCCCCACCAGCGTGCCCTCCCCGTACGCGCGCAGAAACCGGTCCACGTCACGGGCGGTGGCGAGCGCGCCGCCGTCCGCGCCGCCGACCACCGGCACCGAGAAGATGTTGGAGCGCCACGGAAGTCCCTCCGCCGCAGGCGGCAGATAGCCCACTGCCACGTCTGGCACCACCTCGTCCAGGCCGAAGAACCCGCTGCCGGTCATCCCCGCCCGGTCGAAGACCCGCCGCTGCACCACGTCCGCGTACGGCAGGCCGGCCAGCTCCTCGAGCACCAGGCCGAGCAGGATGTAGCCGGCATTGCTGTACTGCCACGTAATTCCGGGCGGCCGGTAGGGGGCCAGCTCGCCGAAGAGTGGCAGGAAGTCGACCGGCCGGCGCATCGTGTACGACGGCCGCTGCGCCCAGAGCGCCGCGAAGTCGGCGCCCTCGTCCGCCTCCTCGAAGTAGTCGGCGATCCCCGAGGTGTGTGTCAGCAGGTGGTGCACGGTGACGTCCTCGCGCAACGTCGACGGCCTGCGCTCCGGCGGCAGCAGGCCGACCACCGGCGCGTCGTACGGGACACCGTGCTCGTGGAGCAGGCCCACGGTGCTGACCGCCGTGAACATCTTCGTGAACGACGCCAGCCCGAACCGCGTGCGCGGAGTCACCGGCACGCCGTCGGCCCGGTTGGCCAGTCCGTACGACCCCTCGAGCACCGCCTCGCCACCCCGGCTGACCAGCAACGAGCCGGAGAAGCCGCGCTGGTCGACCCAGCGCCTCAGGGTGGCGTCGGTGCCTGCTGCGCGCGCCATGGGGGCCAGGTTAGGCCCCGAGCCGGCTTACCGGGATCTGGCCCATCCGGCCGGTCCGGTAGTCGTCCATGGCCTGGGCGATCTCGGCGTGCGAGTTCATCACGAACGGGCCGTGGTGGACGATCGTCTCCCGGAGCGGCGAACCGCCCAGCAGCAGCACCTCCAGCGACGGGCTGGGCTCGTCCTGGCGCCGGTCGGCTGCGACGGTGATGGCATCGCCCGCGCCGAAGACCGCCAGGCTGCCCGTGCTGACCGGGGTCGCCTCGGCGCCGACCGTGCCGCGGCCGGACAGGACGTAGACCAGGGCGTTGAAGTCGGGACGCCACGGCAGGGAGAGCTCGGCGCCGGCGGTGATGGTGGCGTGCGCGTACGTGATGGGGGTCCAGGTGATGCCGGGGCCGTGATGACCGGCCAGGTCACCGGCGATGACCCGGACCAGCGAGCCGCCGTCGGCGCTGGTGAGCAGCGAGACCTGACCCGCCGAGATGTCCTGGTAGCGCGGCGGAGTCATCTTCAGGGACTGGGGCAGGTTGACCCAGAGCTGGACGCCGTGGAACAGCCCACCGCTGGCCACCAGCCGCTCCGGCGGAGTCTCGATGTGCAGCAGGCCCGCGCCGGCCGTCATCCACTGGGTGGCACCGTCGGCGATCAGCCCACCGCCGCCGGTGGAGTCCTGGTGCTCGAACGCTCCGTCGATGATGTAGGTCACGGTCTCGAAACCACGGTGCGGGTGCCACGGCGTGCCCTTGGGCTCACCGGGCGCGTACTCCACCGCACCCATCTGGTCCAGCAGCAGGAACGGGTCGGTCACCGACAACGCCAGCCGGCCGGGGAACGGGCGGCGGACCGGGAAGCCGTCGCCCTCGAAGGTCTCCCGGCTCTCCACGGTCGTGACCACCGGGCGCTGCACAGCGGCCGGGCCGGGACGGGAGATCCGGGGCAGGACGAGCAGGTCTTCTGTGCTGACGGTGACGGCGGGCATCTCGGCCTCCGGACGATAGCGCTGACAGTGACGATCATGGCGAACGATAGTTGCGTGCGCAACATTCCAGTGGGGTGGCGGACACAGGACCTTGTGGCAGGCTGGAGACCATGACGGAGACGATTCAGGAGACCGGCACCCGAATCATCGAGGAGACGGTCCCGGCCTACCTGCCGGACAGCGGCGACCACGAGCGCTTCGCGCACTACGTGCTCAAGGACAAGATCCTGGAGTCCGCGATGACCGGCTCCCCGACCGTCGCCCTGTGCGGCAAGGTGTGGGTGCCAGGTCGCGACCCGAACAAGTTCCCGGTGTGTCCGGAGTGCAAGGAGCTCTACGACATGGGGCCCAAGGGGCGCGCGAAGTTCTGGAAGGACAAGGCGAAGAGCGAAGGCTAGTCCGGCCCGGACCACGTCGGCCTATCCCCCGTACGGAGGAGTTGGGCGGGGACCATGACGTCCATTCGCACCTCGGGCCCCGGACTGCTCGACGACCGACCTGCCCGATCGCACGCGTCGCTGCTCTACCGCCTCGCCGTCAGCTGCCTCGTCCCGTTCGTCCGGTGGTGGGGAAGGCTCGAGGTCACCGGGGCCGGCCTCCTGCCGCGATCGGGTTCCGTGCTGCTGGTGGCTAACCACGACAGTGCCTGGGACCCGCTCATCATCGGGGTGGCTTCCGTACGCCGGCGGCAGGTGCACGCGCTGGCCCGGTCCTCGCTGTGGCGGTGGCGGCCGCTTGGCTGGCTGATGGACCGGCTGGGCGCAATCCCGGTCGACCGGGGCACGGGCAGCGACCGCGCGATCGACTCGGCGGTCGCCCACCTGCAGGCCGGTGACTGCGTCGGCCTGTTCCCCGAGGGCACCG
>JAWWOL010000024.1:0-6861 GCA_033851695.1 Frankiales bacterium | reverse complement strand
GGTCGTGCCGACGGTCGCGATCAGCGGCACGCCGACCTTCTGGGTGGACAGGGCAGGGACGCCGAGCTGCGAGAGCTGGATCAACCCGGCCTGGCCGCCGCTGGCCTTCAGGGTGGTGTCCGTCGCGTACTTGGCGGCGATCGCTGCGGCGTCCTGAGGGTTCTTGGTCAGCAGCCCGAGGACGGTCTGCGCAGTCGCCTGGTCGGCGACGGTGACGGCGTAGAGGTCGACGGTGTCGAACCTGCCGGTCTTGGCCGCGAGCTGCTCCATGACCGCGATAGCGGCCGCCTGCGACTGGGCGCTGAGCCGCAGCGAGGAGTCCGGCTGGTCCGTCTTGTTGGTCGCGGCCTGCTGGACCAGCTCGGTGTAGGCCTTGTCGATGTCACCCTGTGCGACCACCACGTGCTGGCTCTTGGCGACGGCCAGGAACTGCTTGTTCTGCACCAGCTGGGTCAGCACCTCGTCCTGGAGCTTGGCACCCTCCGCCTTGCCGGTCGTCGTCCGGGCTGCCGCCTCGTAGGCCGTGTCGAGCGTCTTGGTGGAGATCCGGTCGCTGCCGACGGTCGCCGCCGTGCCGACGTGGGACTGGCAGCCGGCAGCCATCAGGAGCGCGGCGAGCACCCCGACACCGAGCGAGGCGGTACGCGGCTTGCTGGTCACGAGCGTCCTTCCGTCCGGACAGATCACACGGGGTCCTACGGTACCGGTCAGCCCGCCGAACGTACTGCCGGGGGCACCTGCGTCAGCACGGCGTCCAGGAACGCGGTGCACCAGTCGAGCAGCGCGGTGTCCTGCAGCGGCTGCCCGCCGATCCGCGCGGTCATCGGACGCGGCACCAGCAGCGTGCCGACCGTCTCCTTGACCAGCGTCTTCGGGTAGAGCCGCTCGAGTCGCAGCTGCTGCGACTCCTTGAGCGTGACCGGGAGGAACCGGATGTGGTTGCCCTGCTGGGTCACCTCGGTGATGCCGTACCGGCGCGCGTGCACCCGGAACGCCGCCACGGCGAACAGGTTGTCGACCTCGGTCGGCGGCACGCCGTAGCGGTCCCGCAGCTCCTCCCGTACGGCGAGGACGCCCTCGGTGTCGGTGGCGGCCGCGATCCGCCGGTAGGCCTCGAGGCGGAGCCGCTCGCCGGGGATGTAGTCGTGCGGGAGATGGGCGTCGACCGGCAGCTCGACCTTGACCGGCGGCAGCTCGATCGCGCTCGGGTCGTTGCGGAACTCGGCCACCGCCTCGCCGACCAGCCGGATGTAGAGGTCGAAGCCGACGGCGGCGATGTGCCCGGACTGCTCGCCGCCGAGCAGGTTGCCCGCGCCGCGGATCTCGAGGTCCTTCATCGCCACCGCCATGCCGGCGCCCAGCTCGGTGTGCTGGGCGATGGTGGCCAGCCGGTCGTGCGCGGTCTCGGTGAGCGGCTTCTCGGGCGGGTAGAGGAAGTAGGCGTAGGCCCGCTCACGGGCCCGGCCGACCCGGCCGCGGATCTGGTGCAGCTGGGAGAGGCCGAAGACGTCGGCCCGGTCCACGATGAGCGTGTTGGCACTGGAGATGTCGAGGCCGCTCTCGACGATCGTCGTGCAGACCAGGACGTCGAACTCCTTCTCCCAGAACGCGAGCATGGTCGCCTCGAGCGCGTCCTCACCCATCTGGCCGTGGGCCGTGCCGATCCGGGCCTCGGGCACCAGCTCGCGCAGGTGGGCGGCCACCCGGTCGATCGACTCGACCCGGTTGTGCACGTAGAAGATCTGCCCCTCACGGAGCAGCTCCCGCCGGATGGCGGCGGCGATCTGCCGCTCGTCGTACGGGCCGACGAAGGTCAGCACCGGGTGCCGCTCCTCGGGCGGCGTGTCGATCGTGGACAGCTCGCGGATCCCGGTGATCGCCATCTCGAGCGTCCGTGGGATCGGGGTGGCCGACATGGTGAGCACGTCCACCGACGTCCGCAGCCGCTTGAGCTGTTCCTTGTGCTCGACGCCGAACCGCTGCTCCTCGTCGACGATGACCAGGCCGAGGTCCTTGAAGACGACCGAGGATCCCAGAATCCGATGCGTCCCGATGACCACGTCGATCGTGCCGTCGGTCACCCCCGCAAGGACAGCGTTGGCCTCCTTGGCCGACTGGAACCGCGACAGCGTCCGTACGGTGACGGGGAAGTTGGTGTAGCGCTCGGAGAACGTCGAGAAGTGCTGCTGCGCAAGGAGGGTCGTGGGCACCAGCACGGCGACCTGCTTGCCGTCCATCACCGCCTTGAAGGCAGCCCGTACGGCGATCTCGGTCTTGCCGTAGCCGACGTCGCCGCAGATCAGCCGGTCCATCGGGACCTCGGACTGCATGTCCTGCTTGACCTCGTCGATGGTGCGCAGCTGGTCCGGCGTCTCGGCGTAGGGGAACGCGTCCTCGAGCTCGTGCTGCCACGGCGAGTCCGGGCCGAACTGGTGACCGCGGGTGGCCATGCGGGCGGAGTAGAGCCGGATCAGCTCGGCCGCGATCTCCTTGACCGCCTTCTTGGCCCGGCCCTTGCGCTTGGCCCAGTCGCCGCCGCCCATCTTGTCCAGGGACGGCGCCTCGCCACCGGTGTACTTGGTGACCTGGTCGAGCTGGTCGGTGGGCACGTAGAGCCGGTCACCCGGCTGGCCCCGCTTGGACGGGGCGTACTCGACGACGAGGTACTCCCGGGTGGCGTTCTGTACGGTCCGCTGGACCATCTCGAGGAACTTGCCGACACCATGCTGCTCGTGCACCACGATGTCACCTGCCTTGAGCTGCAAGGGATCGACGGTGTGCCGGCGCCGCGACGGCATCCGGCCCATCTCCTTGGTGGAGCCGCGGGAACCGGCAAGGTCGGTCTCGGTCAGCACCGCGAGGCGCAGCTGCTCGGAGACGAAGCCGCGGTCGAACGAGCCGGTCGTGACATAGGCGACGTTGCGCTCGGGGGCGACGTCGAGCGAGGCTGCCAGCCGTACGCCGATGTCGTGCCCCTTGAGCACCTCGACCCAGCGCTCGGCGGGCCCGTGGCCCTCGGTGACCACGACCACCCGCCAGCCCTGCGCCAGCCAGCCGCGTACGTCGGTCAGGGCCTTCTCGGTGTCGCCGCGGTAGGGCTCGGTCTCACGGGCGCCGACGACGCGGGTGTCGGCCTCCTCGGTCAGCTCGTCCGGGCTGAACGGCGTCACCGACCACCACGGGATCCCCAGGTTCTCGGCGTCGGAGCGGATCTCGGCCAGCGTCTTGTAGGCCGCAGCCCCGAGGTCGATCGGGACGGCGCCTCCGACGGCGGCGCTGGACCAGGAAGCCTCGAGGAACTCCTGGCTGGTGCGGACCAGCTCGGCGGCACGGGTGCGCACCCGCTCGGGGTCGCACACCACGACGTGCGCCCCGGCCTGCAGCTCGTCGAGCAGCAGGGTCATCTCGTCGACCAGCACCGGCGCCAGCGCCTCCATGCCCTCGACGGGGATGCCCTCGGAGATCCGGTCGAGCATGTCGGTCAGGCCAGGGAAGTCGCTGATCAGCGCCTTGGCCCGCGCGCGGACCTCGGGGGTGAGCAGCAGCTCCCGGCAGGGCGGGGCCCACAGGCCGTTCTCGGCGATCTCGAGGCTGCGCTGGTCGGCCACCTTGAAGTAGCGGATCTCCTCGATCGTGTCGCCCCAGAACTCCACCCGCAGCGGGTGCTCCTCGGTGGGCGGGAAGACATCAAGAATGCCGCCCCGTACGGCGATCTCGCCGCGCTTCTCGACCAGGTCGACCCGGTGGTAGGCGGCCTCGACCAGGGCGTGGACGACGTCGTCGAGCTCTGCGGTGTCGCCGGGCCGGAGCTCGACCGGGACGAGGTCGCCGAGGCCGGGCACCTGCGGCTGCAGGACCGAGCGGACCGGCGCGACGACCACCTTGAGTGGGCCGGTCGACGGGTCGTCGTCGGGACCGATGTTGGGGTGGCGGAGCCTGCGGAGCACGGCGAGGCGGCGGCCGACGGTGTCCGCCCGCGGGGAGAGCCGCTCGTGCGGGAGGGTCTCCCAGGCGGGGAACTCGGCGACCTCGTTCGGGTCGAGCAGCGAGCTCAGCGCGTGGACCAGGTCCTCGGACTCGCGCCCGGTCGCCGTGACGGCGAGCACCGGGCGGCCGGCCTTGGCGGCGACGGCGGCGATGATGAACGCCCGCAGCGGGGAGGGCGCGGTGAGGTCGAGGTGCAACGGCGAGGAACCGGACCGGGCCGCCTCGAGCGCGGCGCGGACCGCAGGGTCTTCGGCGAGGACGTCGAGCACTCCGGCGAGGGACAACAGCACTCCTAGACTCAGCTGCTCCTAGCGGCGACAGCACGAACACCCCCGGACGGCACGCAGCCCGGGGGTCGAGAGTCCAGGTTACCTCTGGGCGGCCGGTCAGAGCTTGGTCGCGCGGACCGCGGTCCCGTACGCGCAGATCTCGGTCCAGTTGGGGCCCATCTCGGAGGTGTCGAAGCGCATCGCGACGATGGCGTCGGCGCCGCGGCGGGTCGCCTCCTCGATCATCCGGTTCATCGTCTCGTTGCGGCTGTCGTACAGCGCCTTGGTCATCCCCTTGAGCTCGCCGCCCAGGACCGACTTGAGGCCGGCGCCCATCTGCGAGAACGCGTTGCGCGAGCGTACGGTCAGGCCCCACACCTCACCGAGGACCTCGTCGATGCGCCAGCCGGGCAGGTCGTTCGTGGTCGCGATCAGCATGTCGGGTCTCCCAGGTCAGGCGGGGTCTGCGTGATACGCATTCTGCGCCCGATCGAGCCCTTCGCGGGTGAGCGACCCGACCGCGTCGGCGGCGCGGTCGACCAGGAAGTCGAGCTCCTTGCGCTCCGCGGCGGAGAAGTCCCGCAGGACGAACGCCGCGGGGTCCATCCGGCCGGGCGGGCGGCCGATGCCGAACCGGACCCGGAAGAACTCGCCGCTGCCGAGGGACTTGCGCAACGACTTGAGCCCGTTGTGGCCGTTGTCCCCGCCGCCGAGCTTGAGCCGCAGGGTCCCGTACGGGATGTCCAGCTCGTCGTGGACCACGACGATCCGCTCGAGCGGGACCTTGTAGAAGTCACGCATCGCGGCCACCGGGCCACCGGACTCGTTCATGTACGACTTGGGCTTGGCGAGAATGACTCTGGCACCCGACGGTGGGTCCAGGCGGCCCTCGACGACGTCGGCGCGGCCCTTGTGTGCCTTGAACCTGGCGCCCATCCGCTGGGCGAGCAGGTCCACGACGAAGAAGCCGGCGTTGTGCCGGTTGCCGGCGTAGTCGGGCCCGGGATTGCCGAGGCCGACGACCAGCCAGCTGTCGTCGGCCATCAGCGTCCGCTGTGAGGCTGGTTACTCGGCGTCGGTGTCGGCCGGAGCCTCGACCACCGGCGACGGGGCGCTGCCCTCGGGGGCTGCGGTCTCGGCGTCGAACTGCGCAGCGGTCTGCTTGGCGACGACGTGGACGATGGTCGCGTCCGGGTCGCCGGCCAGCGTGACGCCGTCCGGCAGCTTGATGTCCCTGGCATGGATCGCGTCGCCGACCTGGAAGCCGGCGACGGAGATCTCGAACTCGGTCGGGATGTGGGTCGCCTCGGCCTCGACGGACAGCGTGTTCTGGCTGACGTCGAGCATGCCGTCGCTGGTGATGTCGCCGACGACGTTGAGCGGGACCTCGACGGTGACCTTTTCACCCTGGCGGACCAGGACCAGGTCGACGTGCTCGAACGAGCCCTTGATCGGGTCGCGGACGACCGACTTGGGCAGGCAGAGCTGGTCACCGGTCTCGAGCCCCTCGAGGCGCAGCAGCGTGTTGGCGCCACCGTGCTTGAGCGCGATCAGCAGGTCGTGACTCGGCAGCGACACGTGCACCGGCGCGGTGCCGTGACCGTAGAGGACGGCCGGCACCCGGTTGGCACGGCGGACCCGCCGGGCAGCGCCCTTGCCGAACTCGGTGCGGGGCTCAGCGGCGATTCGGACCTCGGACACGGCGGTGCTCTCCTCTTGCGGGGCAGTGCGGATACGGGCTCGAGTGGTGCTGTTGGTGCTTCGTCAGGCGTTCATCCGCCAGGGGCGGCGCCACGCGGTGCTGGCACACGCGGCCTTGCAGGTCAGGGGGACTCGTACGGCGGAAACCGAAGTCTAGCCGGACCTCGGCAGAACCCGAAACCGGCCGCTCAGCCGTCACCGTCGAACAGGCTCGTGACCGAGCCGTCGTCGAAGACCTCACGGATGGCGCGGGCGATCATCGGGGCGATCGAGAGCACCGTCAGCTTGTCGAACTGCTGCTCCGAGGTCAGCGGCAGCGTGTTGGTCGCGACCACCTCGCTGATGCGGGAGTTCTTCAGCCGGTCGACGGCCGGGCCGGACAGGACCGCGTGGGTGGTGGTGACCACGACGTCGGAGGCGCCGGCCTTGAACAGCACGTCGGCCGCCTGGGTGATGGTGCCGGCCGTGTCGATCATGTCGTCGACGACGATGGCGACCCGGCCGGAGACGTCGCCGACCACCCGGTTGGCGACGACCTGGTTGGCGACCATCGGGTCGCGGGTCTTGTGGATGAACGCCAGCGGGCAGCCGCCGAGCCGGTCGGTCCAGCGCTCGGCGACGCGCACGCGGCCGGAGTCGGGCGCGACGATCGTGACGTTGCTGGTGTCGTACTTCTCCGCCACGTAGTCGGCCAGCAGCGGCAGGGCAAAGAGGTGGTCAACCGGGCCGTCGAAGAAGCCCTGGATCTGAGCGGTGTGCAGGTCGACGGACATCATCCGGTCGGCACCGGCGGTCTTGAACAGGTCGGCGATCAACCGGGCCGAGATCGGCTCGCGGCCGCGGTGCTTCTTGTCCTGCCGGGCGTAGGGGTAGAACGGGGCCACCACGGTGATCCGCTTGGCCG
>JAWWOL010000508.1:0-4207 GCA_033851695.1 Frankiales bacterium | reverse complement strand
CGACGGACGGGGGCGCCCGAGGCCACGGAGTACCTCTCCCCCAGCGTCCGGCGCACCCTGCGCAAGGTCCGCAACCGGCTCCGTACGGATGGCGTGGACAGCCAGGTCAGCTTCACCCGCGAGCGGCACCGGATCCTACGGCTGCTGCCCGGGATGGCGATGGCCTACCAGGACCGCGACGAGGCGCACGGCGTCGGCCCGGCCGACGAGGCGCCGGGCTGGTCGTTGTTCGCAGCGCGGGTCAAGGCGCTGGCCGGCCAGGGCGGCATGGAGGTCGCCACGCTGACCTTCGACGGCGAGCTCGCCGCGTACGTGGTCGGCTTCGACGACGGGCGCTCCTACCGGGTCATGGACGGGCGGTTCGTCAGCTCGTGGGCGCGCTACTCCCCCGGTCGGCTGCTCGAGACGGCCGTGCTGCAGCGGATGATCGACGACCCGTCGAAGACCACGCTGGACTGGATGACCTCGATCGCGCCGGAGAGCCTGCTCGTGGCCAACCACGTCGAGCGGGTCGTGACCTTGCGTTCGCGGGTCGGGGCGTAGGAGTCCCGCCGACGCTGGGCTCGCTGCCCGTCAGGAGTCGTAGTCGACGGTGACGGTGTCGGAGACGGGCAGCGCCTGACAGGTCAGGACGTAGCCGGCATCGATCTCCGACTGGTCGAGGGCAAAGTTGCGTCGCATCTGCACCTGCCCGCTGGTGACCAGGGCCCGACAGGTGCCACACACACCTCCTTTGCAGGCAAAGGGCAGGTCCGGCCGGACCTTCTGCGCTCCATCGAGAACCGGCACACCCGGCGGGACGCTGAGGACGCTGCGGCGGCCGTCGAGGATCACCGTCACCTCGGCACCGACGGCCACGGAGTCGTCCTGGTGGCGGTTCTGGTCCGGTGGCTCGTCCTCGACGTAGAACAGCTCCCGATGCACTCGAGCACCGGGGACGCCGAGCTCGGCCAGGACGCCGGTCGCGGCAGTGACCAGGCCGAGCGGCCCGCACAACCACCAGTGGTCCACCGCCGTCGGCTCGACGGTGGCCGGCAGCAAGCTCCGCAGCTTCTCCGCATCCATGCGCCCGCTGAACAGCTCGACCTCCTGCGGTTCACGCGAGAGGACGTGGACCACGCACATGCGGGACGGGTAGGCGTCCTTGAGGTCGGCCACGGCGTCGGCGAACATCACCGTGTCGGCGCGACGGTTGCCGTACAGCAGCGTCACCCTGGTGTCCGGTGCCGCAGCCAGCAGCGAGGCGGCGATCGACAGCATGGGCGTGATGCCCGAGCCGGCCGCGACGAGGACGTGGTTCCCTGGTTTTCCCAGCTCCGGTGAGAAGGAGCCGGACGGTGGCAGGACGTCGATCAGGTCACCGGGGCGCGCCTCGTGCACCAGCCAGCCCGATACCTTGCCGCCGGGGACGACCCGCACCCCGATACGCGGAGGCTTGCCCACCGGAGCACAGATCGAGTACGAGCGGCGCTCGCCACCGAACCTCAGGGTGAGGGATTGCCCTGCTGCGAAGGCAAAGTCGTCGACCAGGTCGGCCGGAACGGAAAAGGTGACCGCCGCCGAGTCGTCGGTCAACGGCTCGACAGCGGCGACGGCCAACGGGTGGAACGTCGTGCGGGCTCCGGACATCGGGGTCAGATCTCCTTGACGTACTCGAACGGCTCCCGGCAGCTGCTGCAGCGGTAGAGCGCCTTGCAGGCCGTGCCGCTGAAGGACGAGGTCAGCTCGGCGCCGTCGGCCCCGCAGCTCGGGCAGGTCACCGCGCGCCGGGGCTGCAGGGTCAGCGGGATCGGCCCCCCGCCGGTACGGGAAGCAGCGTTGGGCGGTGCGATGCCGGCGGCCGCGAGCTTGCCGCGGCCGGCAGGGGTGATCCAGTCACTGGTCCACGGCGGTGCGAGGCTCGTACGGACGGTGACCTCGGCGAAGCCGGCCGCCCGGAGCCGGCGCCGCAGGTCGCGACTGATCTCCCGCATCGCCGGACAGCCGGAGTAGGTGGGCGTGATGGTCACGGTCACCGCGCGCTCGTGCTGCTCGACGTGCCGGAGGATCCCCAGGTCGGCCAGCGTGACCATCGGCAGCTCGGGGTCGGGGACCTCGGCAGCGACGTCCCACGCCGTACGGACCTCCGTCACCACGTCGCCTCCGGATGGGCCCGGGCAACACTCTGCAGCTCGGCCAGGACGTAGCCCATGGCCTCGGTGTGCCGGCCGTCCCGCCCCGTCCTGCCGCCCACGCCGGGCAGCGCCGGTGCCAGCGGGCGCTCGACGCCGGCGGTCGCCAGCACCGTGTCCATGACGACGTCGAACTCTGCCCGCAGCATGCTCACATCGACGGCCACGCCGGGCAGCGAGCGCTCGACCGGGTGAGGCGCGAAGAGCTCGTCGACCAGCGGCCAGACCACGTCGAGCCCGCGCTGCATCCGCTGCTGCGACAGCTGAGTGCCGTCGCCGAGGCGGACCACCCACTGCGCCGCATAGTCACGGTGATAGGTCAGCTCCTTGACCCCCATGCCCGCGATCGCTGAC
Source organism: Frankiales bacterium (assembly GCA_033851695.1). Classification (GTDB taxonomy): domain Bacteria; phylum Actinomycetota; class Actinomycetes; order JAWWOL01; family JAWWOL01; genus JAWWOL01. The sequence continues at coordinate 1,682 of JAWWOL010000508.1, read as the reverse complement.
AGCACCGGGTCGCCGGAAGCCCGGAGCCGGTCGAACAGCGCCAGCCGCCAGGTCGAGAAGATGAGCAGCCTGCCGACCAGCTCGGCGAAGTCGAGATCGAGCCGCTCGACCAGCCGCACGTTGCGGAACTCGCCCTCTGCGCGGAAGAACGCGAGACGGTCCTCGTCCCGGCCGGTCCCGTCCGCCCGCCCGGCCCGGGCCAGCAGGATCCGAGCCTCACCCAGCAGGTCGAGCGCGATGTTCCCGAGCGCCGCCTCCTCCTCGAGCTCGGGCGCCCGCGTGATCCACTGCTGCAGCCGGTGCGAGTAGATCAGCGCGTCGTCGCCGAGCATCAGGCAGTACGCGGCCAGCGCCGCGCCGTCGACGCCGGCAGGCACCGTCGTCTCGACGCCCTCCAACGGGTCGGTGAAGCCGGTGCCGAACGCCCACCGGTGGTCGTCCGAGTCCTCGCCCAGCGAGCGGTAGGCGCCGAACTCGTCCTCAGTCACGGCCCGCTCCCTCGCTACATGTGCGGCACGTCATCGGGAATCTCGTAGAACGTGGGGTGCCGATAGACCTTGTCCCCGGCCGGGGCGAAGAACGGGTCCTTCTCGTCCGGGCTGCTCGCCGTGATGGCGGAGCTCGGTACGACCCAGATGCTGACGCCCTCGTTGCGCCGGGTGTACAGGTCGCGGGCGTGATGCAGCGCCATCGTCGGGTCGGCCGCGTGCAAGGAGCCGACGTGGACGTGGTTGAGCCCGCGCTTTCCCCGCAGGAAGACCTCGTACAACGGCCAGTCCGAGCGTACGGCCGGCGTCGCTTCGGTCATCGCGCCGCCACCTTGGCGGCGTGTGCGGTGGCCGCTTCCCTTACCCAGCCGCCGTTGTCGTGCGCGGCCTTGCGGTGGGCGACGCGTTGCGCGTTGCACGGACCGTTGCCGGCGATGACAGCGGCGAACTCAGTCCAGTCGATGGGGCCGAAGTCGTAGTGACCCCGAGCCTCGTTCCACCGAAGGTCGGGGTCGGGGAAGGTCACCCCGAGCTTCTCCGCCTGGGGGACGGACATGTCGACGTACCGTTGCCGGAGCTCGTCGTTGGTGTGCCGCTTGATCCCCCAGGCCATGGACTGCGCGGTGTTGGTCGACGCCTCGTCCGGTGGCCCGAACATCATCAGCGAAGGCCACCAGAACCGGTCGACGGCGTCCTGCACCATCTCCCGCTGGGCGTCGGTGCCGCGCATCATCGTCATGAGCAGCTCGTAGCCCTGCCGCTGGTGGAAGGACTCCTCCTTGCAGATGCGGATCATCGCCCGGGCATAGGGACCGTAGGAGCTGCGGCACAGCGGCACCTGGTTGCAGATGGCGGCACCGTCGACGAGCCAGCCGATGACGCCCACGTCCGCATAGCTGAGCGCCGGGTAGTTGAAGATCGACGAGTACTTCTGCCGGCCGTTCACGAGCTTGTCGGTCAGGTCGGCCCGGTCGGCGCCCAGGGTCTCGGCGGCGGAGTAGAGGTAGAGGCCGTGGCCGGCCTCGTCCTGGACCTTGGCCAGCAGGATCGCCTTGCGACGCAGGGAGGGAGCGCGGGTGATCCAGTTGCCCTCCGGCTGCATGCCGATGATCTCGGAGTGCGCGTGCTGCGCGATCTGCCGGATCACCGACCTGCGGTAGGCCTCCGGCATCCAGTCCCTCGGCTCGATCCGGT
>JAWWOL010000477.1:0-7082 GCA_033851695.1 Frankiales bacterium | reverse complement strand
TCCGGCGGGGTCTGAGGTTGCTGGCAAGGTCGGTGCGCGAGGAGCCACGGATGTACACCGTGGCCCTCGCGGGCTCGACGATCTATGCGCTGATGACGGTCGCCAGCGCCTACGCGCTCGGCTGGGTCACCCAGCACACGATCCTGCCGGCGTTCGCAACGCACCACACCACGGCCGGCTCGCTGCTGGTCGCCGCCGCGCTGATCATCGGTGTCTCGATCGTCAAGTGCGTCGGCGTGGTGATGCGGCGGATCGGCGCCGGCATCATGCAGTACCGCCTGATGGGCACCTATCGGCGACGGATCACCCGGCAGTACCTCCACCTGCCGCTGTCGTGGCACCAGGACTGGACCACCGGCACCCTGCTCTCCAACGCCAACAGCGACGTCGAGGCGATGTGGGCCAACATCGCGCCGTTCCCGCTCGCCTGCGGGGTGATCATCATGCTGGTGACCACGGCCGGGCTGCTGGTCGCGACCGACTGGGTGCTGGCGATCGTCGGCTTCGTCGTGTTCCCGCTGGTCGGGGTGCTCACCTACGTCTACGGCCGTGCGGTCGCGCCCCGGGCGATGCGCGCCCAGGAGCTGCGCGGGGCGGTGAGCAGCGTCGCCCACGACAGCTTCGACGGCGCGCTGGTGGTCAAGACGCTCGGCCGGGAGGCGGACGAGACGGAACGCTTCCGGGTCCGGTCGCTCGAGCTGCGGGACGGCCTGGTCCGGCTCGGCCGCGTACGCGGCCTGTTCGACCCCGCCATCGAGGCGCTGCCCAACCTGGGGGTGCTGGCCGCGCTGCTGGCCGGCTCCTACCGACTCGAGCACGGTGCCATCAACACCGGCGAGCTGGTCCGGGTCGCCTACCTGTTCACCCTGCTGGCACTGCCGATCCGGGCGATCGGCTACGTCTTCGCCGAGATGCCGCGGTCGGTGGTCGGCGCCGAGCGGGTCTACCGGGTGCTCGAGGCGCAAGGCTCGATGCCGTACGGGGAGGCGTCTCTCGGCGGGTCGGTCGACGCAGCGGTGGGCGTGTCGTTGCACGACGTCGGCTACGCCTACGGGGACGCGTCACCGGTCCTCGAGCAGGTCACTCTCGACGTACCGATCGGACGCACGATCGCCGTCGTGGGGCCGACCGGGTCCGGAAAGTCAACGCTGGCAGGCATTCTGGTCCGCCTCGTCGATCCCACGGACGGCACGGTGCGCTACGACGACCTCGACCTGCGGACGCTGCGCCAGGGTGAGATCAGCTCCGCCGCGGCGCTGGTGCCCCAGCAGACCTTCCTCTTCGACGACACCGTACGCGGCAACATCGCCCTCGGTGCCGACTTCTCCGACGACGACGTCTGGGCGGCGCTGCGTACGGCCCAGGCGGATCGGTTCGTCCGCGCCCTGCCCCGCGGCCTCGACACGGTCGTGGGTGAGCGCGGCACCACGCTGTCCGGCGGGCAGCGGCAACGCCTCGCCCTGGCCCGCGCCGTCATCCGCCGGCCCCGGCTGCTGCTGCTCGACGACGCCACGAGCAGCGTCGATCCGTCGGTGGAGCAGGCGATCCTGGCCGGGCTGGCCCGCACCACCGGCTCGGCGACGGCGACCTCCGTCCTCGTGGTCGCCTACCGCCGGGCCACCATCGCCCTTGCCGACGAGGTGGTCTTCGTCGACCAGGGCCGGGTCGTCGCCCGAGGCCCACACGAGGTGCTCCTGGCCGAGGTCGAGGGCTACCGCGCCCTGGTCACCGCGTACGAGCAGGCCGAGGTCGAGGTGGACGACGTCCTGGACATCGGCGCCGATCATGACCGCGAGCCGGCCGCATGACGGCCGTTGCGGTCGACGGGACTCCCGTACGAGGGTCGTGGGCGACGCTGCGCCGTGGCGTCGCGATGACTCCGGAGTTCCGCAAGGGCCTGGGGTTCACCGTGCTGCTCACCCTGCTCGCCACCGCGGGGCGGGTCGTCGTGCCCATCGCCGTCCAGCAGATCATCGACCGCGGCATCCAGGGGTCCGGCGGCCCTGACCTGCCGCTGATCCGCAACGCCGTCCTGGTCGCGACCGGCGCGGTGATCCTCACGGCGGTGTCGGCGTCCTGGATGAACGTCCGCCTCTACCGCAGCACCGAGTCGGGGCTGGCCAGCCTGCGGGTGCGGGCGTTCCGGCACATCCACGACCTGTCGATGCTGCACCAGGCCTCCGAGCGCCGCGGCTCCCTCGTCTCGCGCGTGACCAGCGACGTGGACCAGATCTCGACGTTCATGCAGTGGGGTGGACTGCTGCTCGTGGTGAGCGCGGCCCAGCTGGTCGTCGCGACGGTGATCATGGTCGTCTACTCCTGGCAGCTGACCCTGCTCGTCTACGTCTGCTTCGTGCCGCTGAGCGTTGTCCTCTACCGGATGCAGCCCCGGATCCGGTTCGCCTATGCCGGTGTCCGCGAGAAGGTCGGCGAGATGCTGGGCGCCGTCGCCGAGTCGGTCGTGGGTGCCTCGGTCATCAAGGCCTACGGCTCGCAGGCCCGTACGGCCGAGCGGGTCGACGCGGCGATCGACCGGCAGGTGGCAGCGGCGATCAAGGCGCAGATGCTGACCGCGACGACCTTCTCGACCGGCGAGCTGGTCTCGGCGATCGCCAACGCCGGCATCGTCGCGCTGGGCATCGAGCTCGGCCTGCACGGCCAGCTGACCGCCGGCCGGCTGGTGGCCTTCCTGTTCCTGGTCACCCTGTTCGTCAGCCCGGTCCAGGCCGCGACCGAGGTGCTCAACGAGGCACAGAACGCGGTCGCCGGGTGGAGCCGGGTCATCGAGATCCTCGACACCCCAACGGATGTGGCCGACCCGGGCGTCGAGGGGGTCGACCTGCCGCCCGGGCCGTTGGACGTCGCGTTCGAGCACGTGCACTTCGCCTACCCGGGCGGCCCGGAGGTGCTGAGCGACATCGACCTGCACATCACGGCGCGGACCCGGGTGGCCATCGTGGGCGAGACCGGCTCGGGCAAGACGACGTTCGCCAAGCTGTTGACGCGGTTGATGGACCCGGTCTCCGGCAACGTCGTGCTCAGCGGCCTACCCCTGCCGCAGGTGCGGTTCGCCTCGCTCCGCTCGCGGGTGGTGATGGTGCCGCAGGACGGGTTCCTGTTCGACACCACGGTCGGGGCCAACGTGCTGTACGGCCGGCCGGGGTCGTCGGAGGCCGAGGTGCTGCAGGCGTTCGAGGACCTCAAGCTGACCGACTGGCTGGAGGGGCTCGACCAGGGGCTGGCGACGCCGGTGGGCGAGCGCGGCGGTTCGTTGTCGGCGGGCGAGCGCCAGCTGGTCGCGCTCGCCCGGGCCTACCTCGCCGACCCCGACCTGCTGGTGCTCGACGAGGCGACATCCGCGGTCGACCCGGCGACGGAGGTACGGCTGTCACGGGCGCTGGACGGCCTGACCACCGGCCGCACGACGATCACCATCGCGCACCGGCTGTCGACGGCCGAGGTGGCCGACGAGATCATCGTGGTCGACGCCGGCCGGATCGTGCAGCGGGGCAGCCACGCCGACCTGGTGGACGTACCCGGTCGCTATGCCGACCTGCACCGATCGTGGTCGGCCCACCGCGGCTCCGCAGCCTGACCGCTCGCAGCACCGTCCGTCCGCCGGGCAACCCTGCCGAAGGATGGACCCGAAGTGGTGCCGGAGTCCCAGTTCGGGTCCATGCTTCGGCGGGGTTCGGAGGACCGGGAGTCAGGCGCACGGGTCCGGATCGCGGTATTCCGCCTCGTCGCAGGCCGGACTGCACAGGCAGAATCAGCACCATGTCTGAGACGCTCACCGGCCCTGTCCGCCCGACCGACCTCGACCCGGCCATCGTGGCCCGGCTCAAGCGGGACGACCACGGGCTGTTCGCCGCGGTCACGCAGCAGTTCGACACCGGCGAGGTGCTCATGGTCGGCTGGATGGACGACCAGGCGCTGCACCTGACGCTGACCACGGGTCGCTGCACCTACTGGAGCCGCAGCCGCCGGGAGTACTGGGTCAAGGGCGCGACCTCCGGCCACGAGCAGTGGGTCAAGTCGGTCGCGCTGGACTGCGACGCGGACGCGGTGCTGGTCCAGGTCGACCAGATCGGCGGCGCCTGCCACACGGGCGACCGCACCTGCTTCGACGCCGACCTGCTCGAGACCGTCGTGGGGGTCGCCCCAGTCGAAGGCGCGTGACCACGCAGCCCCCCGAGCAAGCCGCTGCCGACCGGGCGAGGGCGCGCAGGGAGCTCACCGCCACGGTGCTGCTCTGCGCGGTCGGCGCCCTCGTCGAGCTGCTCGCCGTCGGCCGGCCGTGGGCGAGGCTCGCGACCCGGACCTACACCGGGTCGGACGTCGCCGGGGCAGTGCGCCCGCTCGCGCTGGTGGCACTCGCGGGTACGGCTGCGCTGCTGGCCACCAGGCGATGGGGCCGGGTCGTGGTCGGCGTCCTGCTGGTCGCGGCAGGCGTCGGCACTGCGGTGGCTGCGATCGGGGCGGGCTACCCACCCGGCGCTCACCACCTCGACGGCTGGCGGATCGTCGTCGTCGTCGCCGCCGTCCCGGTCGCCGTCTCGGGCCTGGCCGCGGCGGCGAGGGGCTCCCGGTGGTCGGTGATGTCCGCACGGTACGACGCCCCGGGCGCCCGTCAGCGCGTACAGGATCCGGACGTCGCCCTGTGGGACGCCCTCGACCGCGGCGATGACCCCACCGGCTGATCCTTACGGTCCTCTGACGGGCCCGTGCCAAAGGCGGCAAAGTGAGCCCGGGTGAGACACCATCAAGGGGTGGCAACTCCCGCGCAGCCTGCCGAGAAGGGCAAACCCGTCGGTCGTCGGGTGGTGCTCGGCATGCTCGGGCTCGGCACGGTCGGCGTGTTCGCCGGCAGCCGGCTGCAGGACTTCGAGGAGAACGTCGTCGCGCCGCTGCAGAACCGCGACCCCACCGGCCTGAGCCAGCTGCTCCCGGCCGGCGGCGGCTTCCGCTACTACTCGATCACCGACTCCGAGCCGAGCCGCAACGCCACGACCTACCGGCTCGACGTCTCCGGCCTGGTCGACCACCCGATGACCCTGACGCTGGCCGACCTGCAGTCGATGAGGCAGACCGCTCTTGTACGGGACTTCCAGTGCGTGACCGGCTGGCGGGTCCCGTCCGTCCACTGGTCCGGGGTGCTGCTCTCCGACCTGCTCGACGAGGTCGGGGTCAAGACGACCGCCAAGGCGTTGACCTTCACCTCCTTCGACGGGGAGTACACCGACAGCCTCACCCTCGACCAGGCGAGGCGGCCCGACGTGCTCGTCGCCACGACCATGCTCGGCAAGCCGGTCACCCGGGATCACGGCGGTCCCGTACGCCTCTACGTCGCGCCGATGTACGGCTACAAGTCGGTCAAGTGGCTGGGCGGGATCACGCTCGTCGACGCCGTCGAGCCCGGATTCTGGGAGCGGAACGGCTACGACATCGACGCCTGGGTCGGCAGATCGAACGGACGCGATGACAAAGTCACCTCCTGACCCGGCACGTCGGGGGCTCCTCCTGCGCTTCGTCCCGGCGCAGCGGTGGGTGCATCGGAGCACCGGGATCCTCATGGGCGTCGTCATGGTCACCGCCGCCGTGCTCTACATCGGGCCGCTGTCGGTCGCCGTGGGGCAGCGGGCGCTGGTGGCCGACCTCCACATCTACTGCGGTATCGCGCTGCCCCTCCCGTTCCTGCTCGGCTATCTCGACAAGGCGTTCCGTGCCGACGTGAAGGTGCTCAGCCGGTGGCTGCCGGTCGACCGGCAATGGTTGCGCAGCCCGGACCGGCGCAGTGGCCGGCTCAAGGTCGGCAAGTTCAACGCGGGCCAGAAGCTCAATGCGAACTTCGTCTGGGGCGCCATCCTGGTGATGCTCGGCACCGGTCTGGTGATGCGCTTCGCCAACCACTGGCCCGTACGGTGGCGCACCGGTGCGACGTTCGTGCACGACTGGCTCGCGTACGCCGTCGTGGTGGTGGTGCTCGGCCACATCTGGATGGCGATGCGCGATCCCCAGGCCCGCAAGGCGATGCGGACGGGATTTGCCCCGCTGCTGTGGGCGATCCGCGAGCACCGAGGCTGGGCGCAGCCGGAGTACGACGCCTTCCTGGCCCGGGAGCAGGCGGAGGCCAAGGCGGAGCAGGCCGCCGCGGCGCTGCTCGCCCAGGACGGCACCGACGCCGCGGCGCACAGCGACCCGGCGTAATCTCGAGCCGTGCGCGTCGTCAAGCTGCTGCTCTCCCGTCGATGGCTGACCTGGCACGTGCTCGCCCTGCTCGCGATCGCGCTGTTCGTCTTCCTCGGCAGGTGGCAGTGGAACCGGGCGATGGCCAGCGACGGCACGCTGCAGAACCTCTTCTACGCGTTCAACTGGTGGATCTTCGCCGCGCTGGTGGTCTACGGCTGGGGCAAGACGCTGCGCGAGGACCTGCAGGGTCTGCAGGCCGGCCCGGAGGCAGAGGGCCGGCCGGCGCCTGTGACGCTGCCCGCGCTCTACGCCAGGCCCCGCCCTCCCGAGCTCGACGAGCCGATCGAGGCCGACCCGGAGCTGGCCGCGTACAACGCCTATCTGGCCCAGCTCAACGAGCGCTCAACCCGTTGACCGTGATCGCCGCGACCCGAAGGAACTCATGCGCGCCCTGAAGGACCCGCTCCTCCGCTACCGGATCCTGGCCTGGACGGTCGGCGTCGGCCTCGTGATCCTCTTCTTCGTCGGCATGCCGCTGAAGTACCTCGCCCACGACAAGCTGGTCGTCGAGGTCGTGGGCCCGCTGCACGGCTTTCTCTACATCGTCTACCTGATGGTGGCCTTCGACCTCGCGGTGCGGCGCCGATGGCCGATAGCCAAGTCGATCTTGGTCCTCGGAGCCGGGACGGTGCCGCTGCTCTCGTTCATCGTCGAGCGCTGGGTCACCCGAAACGATCTTGAGTACCAAGCCCGCAAGGCCGTGCCCGCACCCTCGTGAGGGACCTGACGTCGAGGGCCCCGTACCCATCTCGTTACCATCGCTGCACCGCAACGCGACCGAGGGGACTCCCTGCGTGAACGTGCTCGACGACATTGTGGACGGCGTACGGGCC
>JAWWOL010000474.1:0-4673 GCA_033851695.1 Frankiales bacterium | reverse complement strand
GGGTGGTGATGGCTGTGGAGCACCGCTCGTTGCCGGTAGCGGCCGTGCAGTTCCACCCCGAGTCGATCATGAGCGCTGACGGTGACGTGGGGCTGCGGCTGGTCCGCAACGTCGTCGAGTCGTTGGTAGCACGCACTTCTGCTGCCTCGTGACCGTCCATCCCCCGTACGAGGAGTTCGCGGCGCAGGCCTCCTCGTTCACCGTCGTGCCGGTCTGGCGCGAAGTGTTCGGTGACATCGACACCCCGGTCGGCGTCTTCGACAAGCTCGGGGCTGCCGAGGGCTCGGTGCTGCTCGAGAGCGCCGACTCCGAGGAGCGCTGGGGTCGGTTCTCCTTCGTCGGCCTCGACCCGCTCGGCACCCTGACCGCGTCCGCGGGCGAGGTCAGCTGGACGGGGACGGTGCCACTCGACCTGCCGGCCGGCGCCACCCTGGCCGAGGCGCTGCGCGCGCTGCTCACCATGTTCCGCGCGCCCGTCGTGCCCGGGTTTCCTTTGTACGCAGGCGCTGTCGGCTTCATCGGCTACGACGCCCTGGGTGCTGCGCCCAGCGGAGGAGTGGACGCGACGCTGGTCGTTCCCGGGTCCATGCTGGCGTTCGACCAGTTCCGGCACGTGATCCGGGTGCTGGTGAACGTGGTGGTGGACCCGCACGCAGATCTGCGTGCGCAGTACGCAAAGGCGGCGGCCAAGGTCGATGATCTCGTCGAACGCCTTGCCACGTCCCGGACCACCCTGCGCCCGCTCGACGTCCCGGCGGCAGGCAACGAGCCGGTCGAGGTCGGCACCGACGTCAGCGACGCCGACTTTGCCGACGTGGTCAGGGATTCCGTCGCCCGGATCCGCTCAGGCGCCGCACGCCAGCTGGTGCCGTCGCGGATCTTCACCCGGCCGACCGAGGCACCGGCGCTCGAGGTCTACCGGATGCTGCGGACCTTCAACCCCTCGCCGTACATGTACCTCCTGCGGCTGCCTGGCACCACCGTGGTCGGATCGTCGCCGCAGGTCCTGGTTCGCGTCGAGCAGGGGACCGCGACCGTACGGCCGACCGCGGGCACCCGCCGGCGTACCGGAGATCCCTTGCGGGACAAGGCGCTTGCGGCGGAGCTGCTGGCGGACGTCAAAGAGCTGTCCGAGCACCTGATGCTGGTCGAGCTCGGCGTGACCGACCTCGAATCTGTCTGCGCACCAGGCACGGTACGGGTCACCGAGGGCCCCATCGTGCTGCGCTACTCCCGGGTGATGCACCTGACCAGCGAGGTCGTCGGGCAATTGGCCGAGGGACGCGACGCCGTCGATGCGCTCGCCGCGACCTGCCCCGCCGGCACGGTTGCCGGCACTCCGCGATCGGCGGCGATGGCCGCGCTGGGGGAGCTCGAGACCACGCCGCGCCACGTCTACGGCGGGGCGATCGGCTACTTCGACTTCTCCGGCAACGCCGACATGTGCATCGCGATCCGTACGGTGCTGCTCGACGACGGAGTTGCCACGGTCAGGTCCGGCGCCGGCATCGTCGAAGGCTCGGATCCCGACGAGGAGGTCCGGGAGACACAGGCAAAGGCCCGCGCCCTCCTCGACGCCATCGTGGCCGCCGAGCAGGCGCGGGCCTGAGCCTGCGCGTTACTGCTCGTGCTCGATCAACCCACGGACCGTGGCGAGGATGTCGCCCGCCTGGGACTGGGCCCGCTGGTACGCCGACATGACGCCGAAGGTGTTGTCGTCGACCCAGGCGCAGATGACCGTCAGGGTGTCGTTCATCGCCCCGGTCGTGCAGGCTGCGGTGCCGCCGTACGGGGCGTGCGAGACCGCGACCGGAGCGGCGACCACCATCCCGCCGTCGCGCAGCGTGGGCACCGTCGACCGCAGCAGCTGCAGGGCGGTCTTGGCGGCGTTGGCCTTGTGGTCGCCGGTCACGACGAACAGTGACGGCGCCAGGTCAGGGTTCCCGAAGTAGCCCGACTGGACGTTGCTGGTGCTGGTGCCCAGGTCGGGCCTGTACTTTGCCAGCGTGTCCGGGACCTTGACGGAGACGAGCTTGGACCACTCGCCGATCCGACCGGGCAGGGCTGCCGTCTCGGGCGTACCGGCAGCGACGGGGGCGACGACGGGTGCCTTCGCCGGCGTGCCGACCTTGGCGGGCGCTGTCGTCGGAGTGCCGGCCTTGGCGGGCGCCGTCGTCGTGGTGGCACCCTTGGCCGGTGCGACCGTCTTGACGGCAGCCTTGCCGCCCTTGGCCGCCTTCGCGTCTGCCGCGGCCTTCGCGGCAGCGGCGGCCTTCGCGGCAGCGGCGGCGCGCAGCGCGGCGGGCGAGCCGGGGCGCGGCACATGCTTGACGGCCGGCGCCGGCGTCGGGGTCGGCGTCGACGACCCCATGGTCAGGTAGTAGTAGCCGCCGCCTCCCAGGACGACGACCGCCACGAGCGCCAGGATCAGGTTGCGGCTCGGCGCCTTGCGAGCGCTGGGGGCCTCGGCCTCCTCCTCCTCCTCGCCGAAAGCGGGCGGCGGGGGCGGCGGCATGGTGGGCAGGCCGGTCACCGCGGCGGGCTCGGAGAAGGGGTTCCCGGTGGAGGGAGCGTCACTGCCCCACGGCGTCTGACCGCCGGCCATCACCAGCTCGGGAGCGGGTACGGCCTGCTCGGACTGCGCGTGCTTGCGACCCTTGAGGTTCACCGACATCGGCCCTTTCGGCGGCTTGCCCAGCTGCTCATCCCCGCTGAGTGCGAGGCATGCTGGGCCGTACATCGGCCGACCGCCGGGGTGGCCTTGAGCGTTCGGGGGGCAGAAACTTCCCGAGCCGGGCTAGTCGCCCTCGCTGAAGCCGATCTCGAGAGCGACCTCCATGATCGCCTCGGTAGCCCGCTCCTGCGCCGCACGTTCGGCGGTGGAGAACTCGCCGAGGAACCCGCGGCCGATCATGACCTCCTCCCACACCACGAGCAGCGACGCCGCCCGCATGCCGTAGTAGGTGGCCGCCGAGAAGATCGCCGACGACCCCATGTCGACCGCCACGTGGCCGGCGCCGTACCACGACTGGACGAGTTGGCGCGGCTGCGCGAGCAGGGCGGACGTGGTGACCAACCGCCCGCCGTGCGTGCGGAAGCCCCGTCGCTGCAGCGCCGCGTCGGCGGCCTCGACCAGCGACGGGTCGGCCGTTGAGGTGCCGTGACCGCCGTAGTACTGCGACGTGCCCTCGCCGATGGTCGCGGCCAGCCCGAGCACGACGTCTCCTGTCCGGACACCGGGTTGCAGCCCCCCGCAGGTGCCCAGCGCTACCACGGCCGGCGTACCGAGCTCGCCCGCGACGTGGATCGGCTCGACGACGCGGGCCGCGCCCCAACCGCAGCAGTAGAGCACTGGCTGGTCCTGCCACCGGCCCCACCACATGTCGGGCAACGCCGTCTCGCGGATGTCGTCGAGGAGGGACAGCCGAGCGGAGGTACGGCGCGCCTGCCACCACGAGTTCTCGACCACGACGAGTCGCGGGATCTCCTTCTCGGTGATGCCCAGCGCACCCAACCAGCCGGCGTGGTCAAGCTGCATGATCCGATCCTAGGGGTTGCCGCTCTCCCTGGCTTCCCCGCGGCCGCAGCAGATGAGATCGGCTGCACCGCCTAGGGTTGACCTGTGGCGGACAACCCCAGCAGAACCGGACAACTCGACGCGCTGGGCCCGGCCGACGGGGTCGCCGGACATCCTCTGGTGGCGGCGGCCGCCGCCCTCGCCGAGGATCTGCTCGCCCCCGGCGCCGAAGCCGTCGACCAGTCCGGCGTGCCGGCGACGCACCTGGCAGCTGTCGGAGCCGCCGGTCTGCTGGCCCCGACCGCTGCTGCCGAGTTCGGTGGTGGAGGGGCGCCCGCGGCGGTGGGCCGCGCGGTCTCCGAGCAGCTGGCCGGGGCGTGCGGGTCCACCTGGTTCGTCGCCACCCAGCACGGCACACCCGTACGGACGCTCGCCGCGAGCGCCAACCTGGAGCTGCGCCGGCAGTGGCTGAGACCCCTGGCCTCGGGCTCGGCGCTGGCCGGGATAGCACTGGCCCACCTGCGCCGGCCCGGCTCGCCGGCCGTGACCGGCATCCCCGTTCCCGGCGGCTGGGCCGTTTCCGGGCACGTCCCCTGGCTGACGTCGTGGGGACTGGCCGACGTGGTGCTGCTCGGCTTCCGCGCCGGGAGCGACGTGGTGTTCGCGCTGGTGCCCGCGGCCGACCAACCCGGACTCGTGGCCGGAGAGTTGTTGCCGCTGGCCGCCATGCAGGCCGCACGCACCGTTCCCGTCCGGCTGGAGTCCTACCTCGTCGCCGACGGCCAGGTCGCCGAACGGGTGCCGTACGAGGAGTGGGCGGCCAGGGATGCGGCCGCGACCGGCAACGTCACGCCGGCGGTGTTCGGTTTGCTGCGCGCGGTGCTCGCCCGGATGGTGACCGAAGGCGAGCGGCGGCACGAGACGTCCACCGTTGCTCTTGCAGAGCGGCTCCAGGCGGAGGCGTCGGAGCTGCGTACGGCTGCCTATGCCCTCATCGACGGCACGCCGGCGGGAGAGCGGATGACCGACCGGCTGGAGATCCGGGGGGCGGCCCTCGAGCTGGTCACGGTCGCCACCGCCGGGCTGGTCGCCGCCGGCGCCGGTGGGTCCATGTCGCTGCGGCACCCCGCCCAGCGGTGGGCCCGCGAGGGGCTGT